>CAMDQH010000035.1 GCA_945905815.1 Bacteriovorax stolpii
TGGATAGCTTTTGATGATCTCAAGTGTTTTATCTTTGGAAAAAGAATCCACCACAATAACTTCATCACACCAAAGAACCGATTCTATCGCTTCTTTGATATGCACTTCTTCATTGAATGTAGGGATAATCGCAGTGATTTTTTCCATAATTATGTGTTAATCTTAACGTATGAATGATGCCTCGCCCACAACAATTCTTATCATCCAAACGGCTTTCATTGGTGACACGATCCTCGCCAGCCATTTTGCACGGGCCGTCAAAGACCAATACCCAAATTCGAAGATCCATTTTTTCCTACGTCAGGGGAATGAATCAGTAATTCAGGGACTTTCGAGTATTGATAAAGTCTGGGTCTGGAACAAGCAGGGTGGGAAGACAAGAAATCTGATCAAGCTCATTTTAGAAATGCGAAAAATTCGCTTTGATAGGGTGTTTAATCTACATCGGCATTTCAACAGTGGCCTGGTTTCAGCACTTATGAAATCAAATTTCAAAGTGGGTTTTAAGCAGAATCCTCTAAGTTTTTTTTATACCCACAAAGTGAATCATTTAATACCCCATAAATCCAAGATTGGAGTATGGCATGAAGTGCAGAGAAATTTGCAGCTTCTCCAGCAGTCTGTGACGACCTTGCAAATTGTGGATAACTCAAAAATTTATAAGCCAGAACTTCCTCTTCAGGATAAACATTTTGCGAAAGTTGCTCCACACACTGAAGGAATTTATTTTGTCGTGGCACCTGCGTCGGTCTGGTTTACTAAGGCCTGGAGTGAGCACAAGTACCGTGAACTTACGGTTGAACTTTCTAAGCAAGGTAAAGTGCTTTTTATCGGTGCAGGATCAGATAAAGAGCTTTGTGATCGCATACGTTCAGACATTTCCAATACTGAGAATCTTTGCGGACAATTAAATCTTCTCGATTCAGCTGCTCTCATGAAAAAGGCCAAACGCGTTTTCGTAAACGATTCGGCCCCTTTGCATCTCGCTTCGTGCGTGAATGCTAAGACAACGGCCATTTTCTGCTCCACGGTTCAAGAATTTGGTTATACTCCACTCGCCGATGATTCGGTGGTCGTTGATGTGGGGAATACTTTAAGCTGCAGACCCTGCGGACTTCATGGGTATAAGGCCTGCCCTTTAACCCATTTCAAATGTGCTGAAGATATTGAGATCAAACGAGTGCTGGCAACTATTTCTTAATTAATTTTCCAAACTTCGGACCATTCTTTCCAAACATCTCTTCAAGGATGAGAGTTGAAAATTCATGGGTGGGATGATTGGAATCCCTAAAATATTGTAGACTGTTGTATGGTGCGATTCCTTCGTGTTGAAAGTCCCAAAGCTCACCAAAAATATCTACGAGAGTCGCTTTAAATAATTCATGCGCCGTAACCAATTTAGGATCAGCATTAATTCGTTTGATGTGCTCCAGGGAAAGCGGGGAAGTGAAAACAACAAGGCGAACTCCGTTTTTATGGGCAAGTTCTTTGAGTGTATTCAGATAGCCTACTCTTTTAGGATCAATTTCATATTTAGCGTAGCCAAACTGGCTAACCTTGAGAATCTTAGGTAGAGGCTCTACAATGTGGTCTCCGTCGTCGAGATAAGCATGAAGAGCGTTTCCAAAAAGGTTAACCCATATAACCTTGAAGGAATCGGAGATCGCTTCCAAAGTCAGATACGAGTTATTAAACAGGTCAGCTTCCAACTCTTCAGCCGGAACTTCTTTGAGATAATTTTTAAGAGGCGAAGAATAAAACATATCATCAGTTTTTGTTGTTTTGCTTAATTCTTCGAAACCAAATGCAATTAAAATTAGCTTTGGCTTATACTTCGTAAGAATGTGCCTGGTCATGGCAATGTAATCCTCGGGAGTCGCACTTTGAGTGGTGTAATTATAGCTCACAAGACCTGTGAGACGATTAATCTCAGATGTCAGGTAACGATGAGCTGAGCTTGAACCCATGATGAAGGCGGTATAGTCTTTTTTTCCGTGCTCGACTTGATTGAATTTATTCTCCCGTGCAAAATCGACGGCTTTTGTTTCAAAGCCAAAGAGATTAAAGCCAAACTTATTGTAGGGGTCTATAGCAAGAATCAGCCCGTAGAGGGTTGAGGCAAATACAAGTGAAGTTAGAGAAAAAGTTAATATAAATCGCATATTAAAAATTAAAATAGATGAATTCGGTTATTCGATTCATTCCAAAAAAACAAAAAACAAAAGCAATCCCACAAGCCATCGCCACTTTAGTATTCGGTGTGAATTCTTTCTCAAGTTCAAGAGAATTTTTAAGTTTGTGAAGAGCATAGAAAGCTCCCACCAGCATAATCATTAAAAGATAATCGTCGGGTTGAAGGTAGCTCCCCATTTTCCAGCCCCACTCTTTTAAAGGCCCTACCGACTTGATGATCACTTTCGGAATAATGACGCCTGAAAACCCCAGCATACCTTTGAGAACCTTCCATGCTTCGCTTAAAGTTTTAGCCCGAAAGACGATGAAAGTTATGTTTACGAAATTAAAAGTGAGAAACCAGGCCAACCCGGGCGGAAGTTTTTTCTTTCTTTTTTTCCAGATATGATTCACTACCAAAGCCGAACCATGTAGTACTCCATAGGCGACAAAAGTCCAACCCGCTCCATGCCAGATGCCAGCTATAAACATGGCAATGAAGGTTGCGAACATGGTATTTCTAAAATTAATCTTAGGCATGGCCCGAACAATGGGTGTGAAAAGATAAGTGTTAATGAACTGACTGAGTGTCATATGCCAACGAGACCAGAATTCAATGATTGATTTGGACCGAAAAGGGGAGTTAAAGTTCTGGGGGATTTTAACGTTAAACATATAACCAATTCCAATCGCCATATCCGTATAGCCACTGAAATCATAATAGAGTTGAAAGGTATAAGAGAGACTGGTTTTCCAGGCGGCAAGTAAGTCTAAACTTAAAGCTTCATCAAATCCGGTTTTGGCCCAGCCGGCAAAAGCCTCAGAAATTAATACTTTTTTTGTCAAACCCAGACAAAAAATAAAAATACCGGCAGAAAACTGATTCAGGTTAAACCTTTTGTTGTCTATGCTTTCGATTTGCGGAATCAAGTGCTGATAATGAACAATTGGACCAGAAATTAACGTCGGGAAAAATGAAACAAAGAACGCATAATCAATAAAACCTTTTTTCTCCGTGAGGCCTTCGTAGGAATCAATTAAAAAGGCTACCTGCTGAAGGGTAAAAAAACTTAAACCTAGTGGGAGGAGAAAACCAGAGAACTTAAAAAAACTTAACAGACCAATATTTAAGAACAGACCAAAACGGAAAAGATTTAATTTAGAAATCCATTTCAGGTCCTGATGGAGTAAAGAACCTAGAATATAATTCATGCACAAGGAGAAAAGCAGGATTGGAAGATTTTTATAACTGAAGTAAGTATAGAAATATAGGGAGGCCCCAATCAACCAGCATTTTCCTAAAGTGATTCGCTTAAAGTGATTAATTGAGAAATAGCCTGCCAACGCGATCGGTAAGAAAACAAAAATGAAAGCGTAGGAATTAAATAGCATAGATTATTTGCTGAGCTTTTTTTCAATCAGTCCAATCATATCGCCAACATTCTTAAGCGCCTGTAATTCGCCTAAAGCAAAGCGAACCTTAAATTTTGCTTCGATGGAAGCAATGATTTGTATGTGAGTCATTGAATCCCATTCATCAACCTCAGCGGCTGAGGTTTCAAAAGTCACATTGAGATTGGGAATCTCGAGGACTTCTCGCATTATGGTAGTAATGTTTTGCAAGATTTCGGAATTAGTCATTTTAAACCTTATTCAGAGATTCAAGGTACTGGGACTTAAGAGTTTTTTTACAAACTTTCCCAGAAACATTGGTAGGAAATTTATCTACAAATATTATCTTTTCCGGGATTTGATAGTCCAGCAATAGCGCACCAAGATCCTTTTTTATCTCTTTTACCGTCTTGGGCTCTTTCAAAATAAGAAAGCCGATGGTTTGATTCTCTGTTGCCTCATTTGGAATGGCCACAGTCACCGAATCCTGAATGTAAGGAATGCGGGTGATATAGGAATCAATATCTAAAAGGTTAATCCGAAATCCGCGGTACTTAATCGTATCATCCGCTCGGCCCACAATAAAAAATTCATTCTTCTCATTTCGAAACGACAGGTCTCCGCTACGGTAATAGGTCTTTCCATCAAATTGCACCAAGGCTTTATGTGTCTGCTCTGGGTTATTGATGTATTCTCGCATCAGTTGAATACCGCCAATATAGAGTTCGCCTTTTTCATTCGGCGGGGCAATTTTGTCATCAGTCACGATATGGGCCTCCAATCCGGGAAGTGTGCCTCCAATAGAAACATTTCCCTCTGAACAATCTATTGCTTCATTGTAAGTGATCTTCTTCACATGGCAGTAAACAGTGGCTTCAGTTGGACCATAGAAGTTGTAAATTTCCACATCAGGCTTGAAATATTTGAGGCATTTTTGGTAAAGGCCATAGGAGAAACGGGCCCCACCAATATAAAGATGTCTTAGGCATTGATAGTCCATGCGTTCTGCCACAAGTTCCGAAAGAAACATGTTCAGATTGTTAGGAACAGTATTCAACACACTAATACGATGAGTTTCTATTTCAAACCCGAGTTTGAAAATATTGTTATCAAAATTAGAAAAATGAAGCGTAACATTTTTAGTTAGGAAAAAAGCGACATCCACTAGTGAAATATCAAAGGTAAACTCTGTTACTTGAAGGAGACGGTCCTTATCTGTAACTTTGGTAAAAGTTTTATCAATGAACTCAAAGAAATTGGTCAATGCCTTTCTTTGAATTATCACACCTTTTGGCCGACCGGTCGTACCAGATGTGAAGATAATGTACATGTTACGATCAGGAGAGATTTTAGGCAATTTGGAATTAACACAGCCAGTGTAACTTAAAAGCTCTTGAATACTTTTATCATCAATTAGTATCGTAAATTTCGTATCTTCCTTAATCTGTTTTACCCGGTCCATCGGGTAGTCGTATTTTAAAGGGATATAAGGAATTCCAATTTCCATACAGGCCAGCATTGTTAAAAAATAGCGATAGTCTTTATGTTGTTTGATGGCTACACAGTCGTGAATCTCTGGATGAAAATCCAGAAGATATTGTCTGATCGCCCGATATTCTGCTTTTACCTGTGCTTCAGGAATTAAAATGCCTTCGCGATTAAAGACTTTTATTGAGGAATCCAGCCGGTACTGAATAAGTTCTCTTATTTTCATTAGTTTTAAACTACCTTCACAAATTGCGCTTTAGGAAAGCGAATTCTTGGCCCGTAGATCCCATTTTTCGCTCGTTTACCCGCGCTGATGACCATACAAATATCTGATTCGCTTCCAAGTTCCAAAACTTTTTTGACTCTGACCGAGTCAAATCCTTCCATGGGACAGGTGTCGAAACCGAAAGCTGAAAAACCGAGCATAATATTTTCGCATGCCAAAGCAACTGACTTATTTGCCCAGACTCGCATATCGGCAATAGATTTGGGCTGACGTGGAATTGGACGAAAAATTCCCACCACACTCATAAACAATCTTTTGAAAGGTCCAAAAATTCCTAAGGGGCCTTGATTATATGCAACAGGCACTAATTTGGAATAGTAAGAGCGAGCAGAATGAGGAATTTTTTGGCCACTCTCATCAAAGAACTTCATCATCTGTTTACTATTTTGTTTCCAGGTATCAAGTTTTGCCACCGCTACAATCAGTTCCTGTGCTGTACGTGCAGCTGGCTGACTGAATAAGGCTTCAATCAACTGCGCCTTCTTAACTGGATGTTTCACCCAATAAAATTCCCAACATTGCAGATTAGAAGAATTGGGCGCCAGTAGCGCCCAATCAAGTACTTGTTCAACGACGTCAGTCGGGATTTTTTCATCAGTATAAACTCTAACTGATCTTCGGTTATGAACCAAATTATCAAAGTTTTCAGACGAAACTGGCTGCAAGTCTTCGCTGTATTTTAAATCGGGAATTTTAGTGAAGATGTTATCTGAATCCGACATATAATGCCTCTTAGCTTAGTAGATGTTGAAAATCATCCATATTAAGTTTGCCACTAAAATACTCATCATCATCTTCTGCCATTAAATCACGGAAAAGTTCACGCTTACTTTGTTGCAGAACCAGAACTTTCTCTTCAACGGATTCCTTGATGATAGGACGATAGACAGTTAGTTTGTTTTCTTGTCCGATACGGTGAGCTCGGTCAATGGCCTGTCTTTCAACAGCTGGGTTCCACCATGGATCCATGAGGAAAATATAACTGGCAGCTGTTAAGTTTAAACCAAATCCCCCCGCTTTAAGCGAGATAAGAAAAATTTGTGCATCACCATTTTGAAAATATTCAACTTGTTCGCCACGTTTTTTAATGGTTTGGGAGCCATCTATTCGGGCCACCTTCCAACCGTTAACTTTAATTTTGTTCTGAATCATGTCCAAGTATGTTGTAAACTGAGAGAATACGAGTGTTTTATGACCTTCAGTTACGAGTGTCTCAAGGTTCTCCATCAAAAAATCAATTTTAGTAGATTGAAATTGTGGTTGTTTTTGCCAAAGACAGAGCTGACGCATTTCCAAAAGGGATTTAAGGACTTCACCATATCTTTTTGATCCACTTGAGATCATGTTAGCACGAACAGCATTTAATTTTTGCTGATAAAAATCTTTTTCCTCTTGCGAGAAATCAAGGTAGACGTGGTTTTCGATTTTTTCAGGTAACTCTTTGAGTACCTGATCTTTTGTTCGTCTCAAAATGAAAGGTTTTACTGTCCTGCGGGCGAGAAGGCGATTTTTGTTTTTCGAGGTTGATTTAACTAGACCTAAATCACCCCAAACGCCGGGAACACATAAATCCATAATGTTATAAAACTCAGATAAATCGTTCTCAACGGGTGTACCGGTTAGGCATATCCGGAATTTAGCTTTAATCTGACGAGCAGCATTTGCCCCAAGAGATCGGATGTTTTTTAAATGTTGAACTTCGTCAAAAATCAAAATATCAAAGTTCTCTTCAGCAAATGTAGAGAAAGATTCTTTTTTCATTAGACCGTAACTGGTCAAAATAACTTTTGCGTCAGTTTTAAATTCTCTTTCGTCCCCATAGTAGATAGACCAGGTGAGATCAGAGAATTTCTCTAATTCATTTTTCCAGTTATAAAGAATAGAAACGGGACAAATAATTAAAACTTTAGTTAATGAATCTTTTAATGTCTGAAGCAACATGATTGTTTGTAATGTTTTACCAAGACCCATATCATCTGCGAGACAAGCCCCAAATTTATGTTCATACAGAAAACGGAGCCAATTATATCCCGATAATTGATAAGGCCGAGCAATTTCATCATACCGCTTATCTACTTCATAGGTAGGCATGTTTTCCATCGTCATGATGTTATGACAAAATTCTTCTTCTTCCTGTGTGAGTGCCCCATCAATTCCTAAACGCTTAAGTTCAAATAATTCAAAAATACGAGATCTCTGAAGAGAGAGGCCAAACTTTGATAGACCTTTAGCTTCTGCCTCTTTCTTTTCACCTTCAAATTTGGTGTATCTCTTCATGAAGCGTAATACATCTTTTTGCTCGTCAGAAAGAAGTACTAGCCCCTTATTGGAAAGTAGGAAATTGTCGGTTATCTCGGCATTTCTAATGACATCTAGATCTTCATCAGTAACAACAAGGTCTAACTGAAACCAGTCCAAACGTTCACGATTGCGCTCAAAACGGATAGTACTCTTCCATGTACGTATCTGTTTTTGATCGTAAAAGATTGGAATCTTAAGAGGAGTAAGGAATTGGTAAAATGCGGCAACACCTTCAAGAAGGTTATTCTTAGGGACCTGAAATATAATTTTACGGTCTTCTTTTAAATAAAAAGATGTCTTAAAACCCAATTCTCCAAAACTATCCAAGAAGGCCAAAAAGACTTTCCTGAAAGTTTTTGTATTCAACATAAATATTTTTTTGAATGTCGGATCAAAGAATGGGATTTCGTCATCTTTTGCAATTAAGTTGATCCACTCTAACATGATCGCTTTCTTGGAAGCTGAGTGTAGATACTTCTTATAAAAACTGGTTTCTCTTTCAAAATCTTCAATTAAAGTTTTAAAGAAAAGGAGCGCATCATTTTTTGTTCTAAAACTTCCTGCCCAACCTTGTTCAGAAACAAATAGAAGAAAAGGTGATGGCATTGGAACAAGTTTTTGATCAGCAGTGAAGAGCTCAAGTTCAAGATTGAGAAAACTCTTGCGAGGGGAGGGATTTATGGAAAAGCGGTATTCCATATCTTCTATTGGGAAAGTGTCCCAAGATTCGCCATTAATTGACAGGTTTGCCAGACCCTTCTCCTTCAATGGAAGAAAGATACGTATATAGTCCTGGATATCGCCAATTACATCTGTGAGTTTCAGTTTACTGATAAGCTCTCTAACTTCGTTAGGAAGGTCGTGCGCCTCGCCAGTCTTCCAGTTAAACAAATAGAGAACATCTAAAATGGAAATTTCTTTTGATTCAACATCACCATCAATCAAACTAAATCGATAAGAAAATTTTTCTTCTACATAAAGAACGTCTTTATACTCGCTCAATTCGGTCGCTGGAATTAGATCAATACACAGTTTTCCTTTCCATTTTGATGGTGCTGGAAAATTAACAACTTTACGGTTTGTTAACGTGTACTGAAGTGAACTAAATGTAGAATTCATCTTCGCCCCTGCGAGCTGAGGCGCAGATTTTACGAATGTCCCATATTTCTCAACATGAACACCTTCGTGAGAAATGTACGAGAGCCCAAGTGGATTAATACTCTGTGGATTACTTTTTCCCTGCATTTCTGTAAATTTTAAAAGCAAGCTCGCGGCATGATGACAGGGCTTTTCAGCACTCCATAGTTTACATGTACACTGTGTTACGAGATTGCCCTGTTTGTAGCTGATTTTTGATTCGTAGTTCGTGTTATTTTCGGCAATTATGCCTGAAACGATAATGTAGGTTTCATAGGTTCCCTTCATAAATGAAAGGGAGACTCGTCCAAGCTCGATCATTTTTCGGGCCTGAAAGATAATTGCGGGCTCAAATTTGACTTGAAGCAACTCATCTAACTGGTCTTTATTATGCGTATATTCCATGGGCCATAACTCTCAAATTAAAAGAGTAGTATAGAGTAAAATTTATGAATTGGCAGTTTTTTGCAGTTAAAAAAATAAAGGCCGGTTTCCCGGCCTTTATTTTAATTATCTAAATATGATTTGAGTAACTTTGCTCGGCTTGGATGACGCAGTTTACGAAGAGCTTTCGCTTCAATCTGACGAATACGCTCACGAGTTACGAAGAAATCCTGACCAACTTCTTCAAGAGTGTGATCTGATTTTTCACCGATACCAAAACGCATACGTAAAACTTTCTCTTCTCTTGGTGTCAAAGTAGATAGTACTGAACGTGTTTGTTCAGAAAGAGTCACACTCATAACTGCATCAGCAGGTGAGATGATCTTTTTATCTTCAATAAAGTCACCCAAAGATGAATCTTCTTCTTCACCGATTGGTGTTTCAAGAGAAATAGGCTCTTTAGAAATTTTGAAAACTTTTTTAACTTTATCGACTGAAAGCTCCATCTTGACTGCAATTTCCTCAGGAGTTGGTTCGCGACCAAGTTCCTGAATAAGTTGACGTGAAGTACGAGCAAGTTTGTTAATGGTCTCAATCATATGTACCGGAATACGGATAGTGCGACCCTGATCCGCGATAGCACGAGTGATGGCCTGACGAATCCACCAAGTAGCATAAGTTGAGAACTTATAACCACGACGGTATTCAAACTTATCAACTGCTTTCATCAAACCAATGTTTCCTTCCTGAATGAGATCCAAGAATTGAAGACCACGGTTGGTGTATTTTTTAGAGATTGAAACAACTAGACGTAAGTTAGCTTCTACTAGCTGAGATTTAGCTTTATCGGCTTTTTCTTCACCAGTGATAATGATGTTATAAACTGATTGGATGTCTTCAAACGCCATACCTGCATCGATTGCAAGACGACGAAGTTTACGAAGAATATCTTCCTGAGTTCTGACCATTTGTTCAATTTTTGCGTCTGTCGTGAAAAGTAGGCGGGCAAGCTCGCGCTTGTATCCGTCATCTTCCATTAAACGGTCATAAAGAACTTTGTATTCATCATCATTCGCAGTTTCTAGGAACTTATAGATACGTTCTTGTTGCTCGTATAGTTCGCGAAACTGAAGGTAATAACTTTTCACTGGTTCAGTGAAAGAGTTAATGATCTTACGGTTAAACGTAAGGTCCACTAGTTCAGAGCCAACTTTATCCATGATGCTCTGTTCAGTGTTTTCCATCTTCTTAAGAGTCCCATCTTCATTCACTATGAGATTTAAGAGATCTTTAACATGATCAGTTACGCCATATATTCTATCGCGAGTTTCATGAATTTCTTTTTCAACTGATTCATCATCAAGACCACGAACGAGATCTTTTACAAATTCGTTCTGTTCTTCTGCCTGAATGACTCGGTTTTTAAGTTTAACTATCTCTTCAAGCGCGTGTTTTGATTTAAGACATGAAAGAACGATTTCTTTTTCACCTTCTTCAATCTCTTTAGCGATTTTTACTTCGCCTTCACGTGTAAGAAGGGCCACAGAACCCATCTTCTTAAGATATAATTTTACTGGATCACTAGTAGAGGCGCGTAGTTCAGCTTCCTCATCGTGAGTGAGTGGATCTTCAGCAACTTCAGTACTAGCTTTTTCTGCTTCTTCTTCATCCACTTCAGGAGTTTTAACCTGAATGCGGGCCTCTTCAATCTTTTCCATAATATGGTCAAGTGAAGTGGTGTCGACAATGTTCGCAGGAATGGCGTCGTTAATTTCTTCAGGAGTAAGATACGTTTGATCTTTTCCCTTCATAACGAGACGAGAAAATTCCCGTGAGTTTAAAAATGCAACAACGATCGACATAGTATCTCCTAGATCTAGGGCACTGTATTCTTCAAGTTACTGATCTCTTTATCTAAATTAGAGATCTCAACCATTAGGTGATCAACTTCGTTTTGAGTGTGAGAGGTTTTTTGGCGTTCAACTAAAGCTCTTCGCTTATTTCTTAGTTGATCCATTCTTAACATCACTTTGTAATCCTTCAGCATTCGCTGAACGACCTTCTCATTATATTTGTTACCGTAATTAAAAAGTGCATCAGTTGCGATGTCCTTAATTTCTTTCGAGTAACCACCGGCCTGTAATTCGTCTTGAACTATGGGCACATATTCGGCCTCATCGATCTCAAAATAAATTTTAACTAGCCATTGAAACAGTCTTTTTACCTCATTGTGCCCAATATAGGCAAGAAATTCATCCCTGTTTGGATGCGTCAAGAACTCAGGATGGCACACTATTTCTCTAATAAATACTTTCTCAGATTTACTGAGTGGGCCCGATTCTTGCACATTCGTTACTCTTTCCTGATGCTGCTTATGTTCTTCTATTTCAATTTCTTCCTCTGAGGTTACGATCTTGGCCTTCTCATGAGTCGGATAAGCCTTCTCTTTCTGGCGACTTAAGTACTCACGGTATTGTTGCAAGATTGTCCCTGAGTCTGATTTAAGACCTAAAGTTTTGGCCACAGTAACTACTCTTTCAGTGGCGGCTAAATGCTCTTTAAGTGGAGCAAGTAGTTCAAAAACGCGCTGCAAAGCTTTTAATTTTTCTTCTAAGTTTTCCGAGATTTTTTCAGGAATGGCTTCTAAAATCAGAACATCCAGTAAAATAGGTGCTTTTTCCTGCCTCTCAATCAAGGCTAACCGACCTTCTGAAAGGAGAAATTCATCAGGATCCTTGGCCGGATCAAAACTGAGGTGTTTAGGAAGAATGCCCAAATGCATGAAGTCGGCATTAATTTTATGCATGGCCTTTTTACCGGCGGCATCTGAATCGAGTCCCAAAAATACATTCTTAGTCATGTTTGAAAGTAAGCGAATGGAATGATCAGAAAGGGCGGTCCCCATAGTGCCAACAGTTTGATGAAAACCAAACTGATGCATCATGATCACATCCATATTTCCTTCAACGATTATAACTTGATCAAGTTGGCGAACATGATTTTTTCCAAAATAATAACCAAATAGAATGGATCCCTTATCAAATGCAAAGGATTCACCCGAGTTTAGATATTTAGGAATTTGATCCACTAAAACTGCGCGGGAGCTATAGCCACGGATTTGTCCGTAATGATCATGGATGGGGAACATAACACGTTCGCGGTAAAAATCGTAATAGCTGTCCCGCGCTTCATTATATTTTACAAGTCCTAAATCCATTGCTGTCTGTTGAGCAAAATCACGATCAGGTTCAGGAATACTTTCAAGATATTTTATTAAGGCATTGTTACCAGGAGCATAACCAATATGGAATTTCTCCACCGAGTCTTCATTTAATTTTCTTTTTTCAATGAATGACGTGTAGTGTTCTGGATTTTGAGTAGAGACTCTTTTGTAGAGTTTAACGGAAGCATTGAGCACTCGGAAGGCCATTTCGGTACGGGGATTTTTCTTTTTTTCTTTTTGGTATTCCTCGAAAGGAAGTCCGAGTTTTCCTGCAATATCTTTGAGAGCATCGACAAATTCGACTTTGGTGAAGTCTTTTACAAAAGTAATGGCATCACCACCAGCACCGCAAACAAAGCATTTGAACATACCTTTGGCGTCGTTTACTTTCAATGAAGGCTTTGAATCGGGATGAAACGGACAAAGGCCCTCTAGATTAGCGCCTTTCTTATTCAAAGACATATATTGACTGATAATCGATGAGATCGGAGTTTCTCTGATACGATCTTTCAGTTGTTCGAAGGACATTTCAACCTTTGATATTTTTCAGAACGATAGATTTAATTAAGGTACCTTGGGATAGAAATATCTTTTCAAATTTAGTCGTAAATTGCGAGAGGAAATGTTCGGGGTATTCCTTCCTAAGGTCACGAGATTGCATAAGGACCTCAAATCTTTTGTCGTCTTTGAGATGATCTAGCATCCAGTCAAAATAGCCATCATGGTCAGTTTTGATGAAAAGGGTGCCACCTGGTTTTAAAACTTTGTGACACGCATTCAGAAATGGCTTTTGGAAGAGTCTTTTTTTGTTATGACGGGTTTTAGGCCAGGGATCAGGGAAAAAATAAAAAACAGATTGAACTTCACTCTCAGCAAACATGAATTCGAGACGCTCGCCTCGGGCCCGCAAATAACGAAAATTTTTGATTTCAATTTTATCAAGCTTTTTTGCCAGAGCAAAACTGCGTTTAAAGCGATGATCCAGACCGATAAAGTTCACTTCTGGATTTTTTTGGCAATACTCCAGCATGAATTCGCCGTAACCGGTCCCAATTTCAATTTCAACTGGTTTCTGATTTTGGAAGATATGCTCGTTCCATTTAGCAACGTTGCTCTCAGCTTCTTCATCTCTTAAGACGAAATGATCGAAACTACCGAGCTTGTCATGGTAAGGATTATCGTGAGTGTACTTAAAGTCCTGACGATACGCGAAGTTATCATCGATTGTTTTTTTAGCGTTTGGTATTGTCATAGGTGAGGATGTGTAGCAAAAAAACACAGGGCAGTAAATTTAAAAAGGCCCTCTCCACGTGGAGAGAGCCTTGAGTCATTTTTTCTGAAAGTCTTAACCGATCAATTTAAGTGCACTTTGGCTACTCATGTTGGCCTGAGCCAGCACCGAAGTACCTGCAGCAGTCAAAATTTGGTTACGAGCCTGTTTTGCAGTCTCATCAGCGTAATCTACATCACGAATACGACTATTAGCTGCGCTCATATTCTCTGCATACACTTGCAAGTTATTCGAAGTCGAAGTCAGTCGGTTTTGAAGTGATCCAAGGACCGCTCTTTGACCTGAAATCTTTTCGACCGCTGAATCAAGGGACTGTAAACTCCCCTGA
The DNA here is from genome assembly GCA_945905815.1 of Bacteriovorax stolpii. GTDB lineage: Bacteria > Bdellovibrionota > Bacteriovoracia > Bacteriovoracales > Bacteriovoracaceae > Peredibacter. The sequence goes on from CAMDQH010000035.1 coordinate 14,003, forward strand.
GCCGCCTCTTTAGTGGTGATATCTACACCCTCAACACCCATTGAAGAGATTGAAGAATTTAGCGTCATCGGGTCTAGTCCAATGCGATCTTGAAATTCATCAGCTCCGGTACCAACTTGGAACTCTAGTTTTTCACCAGAGCCATCCAGTAGTTTTTTACCGTTAAACTCAGTCACCTGAGAAATACGGTCCATTTCTGATTTCAACTGTTGATACTCTAAGTTGGCCATGCCTCTTTCAGAGTCTCCCACAGTATCAGATGATGATTGGATGGCCAATTCACGCATACGTACTAGGATGCTAGATGTTTCGTTCAATCCACCTTCTGCTACTTGCACTAATGATATACCATCATTCGCGTTTCTGTTCGCCTGTTGAGCAGATCTAATCTCAGCTTTCATTTTCTCTGAGATCGCTAGGCCTGCAGCATCATCCGCGGCTTTGGTAATTCTTGTACCTGAGCTCAGTTTTGAGAAACTCTCTTGAGATTCTTTGTTCACTTTGCTCAAAGAGCCCTGCGCCTGAAGTGAAGCCACGTTCGTGTTAATTCTTAAACCCATAAACCTATCCTCCGTTAAAAACCATAAAACCTCCGTGCTAGTAAATGGGGTGTTCAGATCCCATCATCGGGCAACCATGCCCTTTTGTTATTATTGACCCTCTCACTATGAAAAGGTCGTTGTTGACCTAGCATTTCGGTTTGAAATAAAATAAACATTAGGAATTTTTTGCCTAAACTGGATTTTTTTTGTTAAGAAATATTTGATGGGATTTTAGAGGATTTTAAGGCACTGATATTAAAAGAGAGACTGATCAGGGTCGTCAATCTCTCCGGTGGAAATAAAGTTTAATTTAGAAATTATTTGTACTGATTTACTGTTTCAATTACGAAATCTACTTCTTCTTTTGTCATGTAAGCAAAGCAAGGGAGATTAATTACTGATTTAGCAATCCAGTCGGCGTGTCCATGAGAAATTTTTCCACCAAGGTGCCCTACAGCGCCTGGTTGCTCACTCATAGCACCCGGATAAACAGTGCCATAACCAATGTCATGTTTCTTTAAATATTCAATGAAGGCCGGTCTTGATTCTGGAGTCATGAGAGCAACTGAAAGGTAGCCATTCTCAGCAACATTCGAGGCTGGACCAAGAAATTGTAGCTGAGGATTTTTAATTTTTTCACGGTACTGCTTACAAACATTTCTACGACTATCAAGTCTGGCATCAAGATGTTTCAGTGCCTCAACCATAAAGTTTGCTTCGTATGCGCCTATACGAGAATTCCAACCGATATAACCATGCTCATAATGGCTAGTACGACCGTGGTTAAGAAGTTTTTGAGCAACTTGTGCTACGTTTGCATCAGTCGTAAAAATACCACCGGCATCACCGCTTGCACCTAAGACTTTCGCAGGATAGTAACTTGTTGAAGCAACATATGCATTCGATAAGAGACTTTCATTATTGATCATTACGCCAATGGCCTGAGCACAATCTTCAATTAAAATCACACCTTTTTCTTTGCATAACTTTCTAATTTCCATTGTCTCGGGAACTGCCCAACCATAAAGGTGAACAATAATGGCCGCTTTAGGATTAAATTTTTCAATCGCTTCTTTGATGCCATGTGCAGTTACATGAAGAGTTTCTCTCGAAACATCTAGTGTGTAGGGGATTGCGCCAACGTTAACGACGGCTTCAAAAGTGGCCCAAAAAGTCATATCAGGAATAATTACACGATCATTTTTTTCTACACCGGCCGCACGAAGTGCAACTTGAATGGCATCAGTTCCATTTGCACAACCTAATGCGTGAGCAGTCTTAGTGTACGCCTTGATGCTATTATCAAATTCTGCAATGACAGGCCCACCAATGAAGTGGCCATTTTTTAAAAGAGCTGCAGTTTTTTCAGTCACCGTTTCGCAGAAGTTTTTTTCATAACGAAGAATATCGATAAAAGGTATTTTCATAATTTCTCTCTTTGTATTATTGAGAGATTCTACTGAATTTTGAATGATTTGGAAAAAGAATTCACTTATGTTTAGGATTAATCCAAGACTCGAGAATCATAGCGGCTTTCTTGGCCATCTTTTCATCTTGGAGCATCTCATTGAGACGGCTGCGTAGCGCCTCAATGAGTTTTTTGTCGTTGGAAGTCTGATCCTTACCATCTGGAAATAGCTTGGCCAATTCAGTGGGTTTGATCTTCAAAGCTGCCATTAAGCGACTGAAGCTTCAGGACTACGACGTTTGCTTGAGGCAACTTTCGACATATGTTCTTCAATGATGTTGAAGAGCTCTAATTTTGTCGACTTTGGATCCATGCCTTGTGGCATTACAGAATAAACAATTTCATTATTTACTTCAGAGAAGATAAACCAAGTATTTCCAATTTTTTGGAAAAGCACGTCTTTTACTTGATCAGCAGTTTTCTTAGAATTGTTGTTGGAATTTGTGTTGTTAAAAGTTGTCATTAAACCCTCCATGGTTTTTAAGATCGAGACTCACATCCTGTGAGTCCATTTGATCAACTTTTCGGAGGGTGCTGTACAAACTTTAGTCATTTCTTTTAAATACTGAAAAAAAAATTTACAGCATTCTGACTAAATTAGTAGGCCGTTTGGAAGCCTATGTAGCCGCCCAACGTAAATGTCGTTCTTGTCTTAAATTTATCACTGCCCCTACTGACCCACCAAGTCTCTTGATTTGCGGCAGAACTTGTCCTGAACGTTGTTGCCGGTTCAAGCTCCATAGATGTGCCCAAAATGAAGTCTACATCTTCTAGGATCTGTTTCCGGTGGTATTGAATGCCCATTCGCGGGGAAATAGTCATGGCCTGATAGTTTCTCTGCTCTTCGAGATCCGCTTTTTTCTGCGATACATTTAGTTGATTAAAAAAGTTAAGATTTATGCTTCCATAAATGTTAATGCGGTTTTTATGCCCTTTGAACGCATCATAACTAAAGTAAGGGCCAGCACCCAGCTTAATACCTTCTTCCTTGGAGGTATTTCCATTGAACAGAGTATAAGAATTAGAAAATGTCCGAATGTTAAAAGTTCCTCCCAAATAAAATCTATCTTGCTTGTCATTGGGAGTATTACGAAGATAAGAGATATTAAAATCAATAGGGCTAGTATAGCCCTTGGCCTTCACGCTTGAAGGATACGGATAACTTTCATAATAAGGCTGAGTTAATCCCAATGTTACAATGCCTCTATAACCGGCTTCTGTGTCGAGTGGATACCTTTTAGGGAGCGGTTCTTCCAACCTGTAATCGGTTGGATCATTTCTAAAGTTTGGTTGATGTAATTCTTTTGGGCTCGTGAAGTAGACATAGAGGTGATCACGGATAACATATACAGTATTTCCTTGCCGATCTAATGTAGGAACAAACTCATCTTCAATATGAGCATGAGTTGCTTCACCTTTAAAAAGTGGATCTTGATTCCATTCAGAAGATTCATCTAACTCTTTTTTTAGTTTTGCAAATTTTTCGGGGCTAGGAGCGAGGTGATCAAATTCAGTATTGTTATTTAAAGAAGGGTGAACTTTGATAATGTCACCTTTTCTTAAGTACTGAACCACAGGTGCACTATAGCTAGGAGATTTCAATAGCGGAGTTTCTAAAACGGTCACAACGGCATCCAGGGCAAAGGCATTTGTAATTGAAAGAATTAGAATGATTAGAATTTTTTTCATTCAAAAACCTGTGCCAGCGAAAGCCCAAAACTTTTATTGGTATGATTTGATGCCTTAATACTCACGATTTCAGGCTGATCTTTTATATTTAACCATTGATTTTGAAAAAAAAGTCCTAATATAAATGCTCCCAATCTATTTTCGATAGGGTGCTCAACTGAGAAAAGAAGATCTGCAGAATTAAATTTAAAAGCAACGTTGCCTTGGCTCGTCTCAGCTGTTGCACGAGCAAATGGACTTGCCCTGAATTGTGTTTGAAACCTAATAGGTTCGCCCCAAAAATCAAAGTCTTTAGTTTTAAATTGCGGGCCAATAGAAGGTGAAGAGTAGAGTACATTGCCCCCATCCCTAAGAGAATAGGATGATTTTTCGTAATGAAAAACAAAACCGGCCTGAACAGGAAGGATCCAATCTGTAGCAAAATTAATTCCAAATTGATTGGTTAGACCTGTTTCAGCTTTATTGTCGTTGAATAAATCTTTCATATATTCGCCTTGAACCATTCCAATTAAAATAGTTACTTCGGGCAATATGATGAGCTTCTTATCATAGTCTGTGTGAAAGATATTTGTTGGAGCAGGTGTGTATTTTAGAGGAGGTTCATGGAGAGCAAGCTCAAGTTCGACACTATTAAAAAATTCCGACTTCAGTTTATAGACGCAGCTCCCATCATTGCTTTGAATATATTTAAATCCCGAGTCATCCTGTCGTTTGTAGAATTTTCCGTAAAAAGATTCGGTTAATTCCACGGCCTTGTTATCATCGATTCGGACAAGATAACGGCCGGCCTGAACGTGTCCATATTCAGTACCACTTTCCAAAATAAATTGAAATTTTGCGTCTTCATAAGGGAGGCGACGACTTGGCTTATCGTTTCTTTGTTCAAAATGTTCCGAAGATTTAGAGTATCCCGATGAGAGAGGTCCGTCAGCGTGCGCAAAACCTATTAAAAAAGGAAGTAGCCAAAACATCAAGCTCCCCAGTTTCTAAGAATGAGTTTTGCCTTCTCAAGTGTTTCCAGATTGGAGCGATACTTTACTATTCCGTCCTCAATTTCAGACGGATCAATCCATTTAAAATTTTGATGCTCCTTAGGGTCTAGTTTGATATCCCATTTTTTGTCACAAATGATGAGAAAACATTTTTCATGAACTTTTCGCCCACGCTGATCAGTGAAATCATAACTTAAACCAAGATCAACAATATCAACTATCGTTTCAATATCGAGCTGGGTTTCTTCAATCACTTCTCGTAGGCCGCCTTCTTCAAAAGATTCATCGTTTTCAATTTTTCCCGTAACGTTTTGCCAGAACTGTCCACGCCGCTCATTGGTTTGAAGCAATAAAAACTTGAAGCTTTGACTCTGTTCGTCAATAGCAGCTAAAATAACCTGAGCTTTCTTCGTCCTGTCGTTCATAAATTGATTATGAGCTAGCTGATCAAGATTGTCCAAAAACAACGTTGGAATTTTAAGGGGTTTGCTTTGCGTAACCGACTACTCAACTCAACTTATAAATTGCGTCATACTAGCGCATTTGATATTAATGAAACATGAATGATTTAAGTAGCATTGTATTCAATATAGCGCAGTCGCTGCCTGGTTTTTTAATGGCGATTGTGGTGCATGAAGCTGCCCATGCATGGATGGCCAATAAGTTTGGTGATCCAACTGCAAAGAATGAGGGCAGGCTCACACTAAATCCCGCTGCCCACTACGATCCATGGGGAACGATATTTTTTCCACTTTTTGCCGCAATTACCGGTTTTGCCATGATTGGTTGGGCGCGTCCCGTACCCATAGAAGTTAGAAACTTCAAAAAAGTACGTCAGGGTATTTTTTGGGTAAGCTTTGCAGGTCCACTGTCGAATTTAATTCTGGGGACTTTGTCTGCTATTCTTTTAGCGATTATTGCTACAAAAGTTTCTACCAGTTGGGAGTACTACTCAGTTTTTATCCAAATGCTCCGCTATTCTGTTTTCATTAATTTTATTTTGGCCTTCTTTAATCTGATTCCATTGCCTCCACTTGATGGTTCAAAAATGATTTCATCATTTTTAAAAGGTCCCGCTTTATACAAATACGAAAGCTTTGCACGTTACACTCCCATGATATTTATGGGGGCGATGGCGCTTAGTTTTATGGGGATTCACACGTTAGGTTATTTACTGGCTCCGGCACAGATGCTTGCAAATTATCTTATGTTCACTTTTGTTGGATTTTTTGGCGGATTAGCTTAAGGGATTTATGACTGAGAATGAAATTTTAGTTAAAGTAGATCGTTTTGATGGCCCCTTGGCCCTACTTCTTCATTTGGTGCAAAAAGATGAGATCCCTATTCAGGACCTTGAACTCAACACCATCACTAATCAGTATTTGGATTATCTCCAAAAAATGCAAGACCTGAATTTCGATGTTGCTGGAGAGTATCTTTATATGGCCGCAGCACTGCTTTTTTTAAAGTCAGAAGCCGCCGCTGATGAGTTACAAGATCAGAACATGATCAACTTGACCGCTGGTGACATGGGGCTTGAAATTCAGACACGCGGGGATCTTATAAAGAGACTTGAAGAGCTTGAACGTTTTCAGCGCTTAGGTCAGAGACTCTGGGCCTTACCTAAAAAGGGTCATGAGATTTTTGTTCACCCCAAGATAGATCGCAAAGCAATTGAGAACTCAATTCTCACTCCTATTGATCTTCAGCAATTAACAGAAACGATGATGGATCTTATTCGACGTGATAAGAAAAAATATGCTGTTATTAAGCGTGACCGTCTCTCAATTAAAGAGAAATTGTTTCATCTGAAGACTTTACTTAAAATAGGGGAGACAACACAGTTTGAAACCCTGCTTGACAGTAATGAAACAGGAATTATTGATAAAGTGATTACATTTATCTCTCTCTTGGAGCTTGCTCGTCTGAAAAAGTTACAAATTTTCCAGAATGAAGACAAGGGTTCCATTTACATCGAGGTAAAGGAAAGCCTAGATTCATTTGATCCTGAGTCAGCAAATGGTTTTGATCCTGAAGGTGAGACTAATGACGGAGCTCCTGTAATTACAGAAGCTCCTATCCAATAAGGAATTGTCATGAATACTACGAACGACGACATCAATTACGAATGGGATCTTTCAAAAGAACAAGCCGTTGAAGAAACAGCAGTCGAAGACTTTTCTTTTGAGGTCAGTCACTTTGATGAAAAAGAACAAGAAGATATGTTATGGATGGCCCGTACTGGGCTGAACGAAAATACGCTTTGTGGTGCTATCGAGACAATTATTTTTATGTCCGATCGTCCAATTTCAATTCAAAAAGTAAAAGCACAGATTGATACTGAGCTTCCGTTAAGAGTCGTTCATGAATCATTGATTAAACTTCAGGCCGGATATGAAGAAAAGTTTCATGGTATTCGTTTAGTGGAAGTTGCTGATGGATACCAATTTCGTACTAAAGCAACCTACTCAAAATTTGTTCAGAATCTTTTCAAGATCAATTCACTTGTATTGACTCCGACAGCTTTAGAAGTTCTTGCTATAATTGCCTATAAACAACCTGTTTCAAAAAATGATGTAGAAAAAATTCGTGGCGTGGATTCAAGTCATATCATTCGCGCACTCATGGATAAACGTTTAGTTAAAATGGCCGGTCGCTCAGACGAGCTTGGCCGCCCATCTCTTTATGCCACAACAGAAGAATTTCTTGAAGTTTTCAACCTGGCAGATATTTCTGGATTACCACCAGAGTATGAACTAGAAGAAATGGCAAACAAGAACACTGTCGGAACGATTGCAGACATTAAATCTGTCGTTTTTAGAAGTGATGCCAAGAAATTTAATATGGATGAATTTGAGGAACTTGATCAGCTGTCTGCAAATATACAGATGATTGCTTCCGACACCATCTTTACATCCATCCTTAAATCTGAAGAGAAGAAAAAAACAGATGGCGAAAACAATGTTCGTAAATCTGCTTTTGATATTCTGGAAGATTTTGTGAATAGAGATTCTTCTTTGAAGCAAAATATCATGGCCATGAATTCTGATACTCTTATGAATGTAGTTGAGCCCAGAGTGGTCGATCTTAATCAAGAAGGTGTCGTTTTCAATGCACCAGTAGTGGATTTTGAATTTGAAGCTATGAGAGCAGCTGACATTGCAGAGATTGAGGAGTCAGAAGCCAAAGACCTTCAAATGGAAGCGCAAGAATTGGAAAAAGCTTTGGATCTGGCTTTTGAGCAACTGACTGGGGTGAAACTAGATAATAGTGAGATGGATTTTGAAGTTGATGGAGAAATCAATAACTTAGACCTCTCAGTTGATCTCGCCATTATGAACGCTAAAGACTTTGATCTTGACCTATCGTTCCTAAACGAAGTATCTGATGAAGAAATCAAATTGAGCGACGAGCACTAAACTCGTCGCCCTTTAAAACATAAAACTGCCGTGAGGCAGATTGGAGAGTTTCATGACTGCGTCTAATCAGGGCATCTCTGTCCGTTTACAAAAAGTTATTGCTGACTGTGGAGTTACATCTCGTCGTAAGGCCGAAGGTTATATCCTTGATGGTCGTGTAGAAGTAAATGGAAGAGTCATTACTGAGCTTGGTACTAAAGTTAATCCACACACAGATGTTATTCAGGTTGATGGAAATACTCTCGAGTTATTGGCCATTGATAAAGTTTATATCGTCATGAATAAGCCAAGAGCTTACATGACAACACTTTCTGATCCTGAAGGTAGACCAACTGTTATGGAGCTTATTTACGGGGTAAAACAGAGAATCTTTCCTGTGGGTCGACTGGACTACCTTTCAGAAGGTCTTTTGATCCTGACCAATGATGGTGATCTTGCTAACATGATTATGCACCCGAAATACGAAGTAGAGAAAGTTTACGAAGTTAAAGTTTTTGGTCACGTGAATGAAGGGATCCTCGCAAGAATTAAGCGTGGGGTTATGACTGAAGATGGTCTACTTAAACCTAAATCAGTTCGAGTTATCGAGCAGCTTCCAAATAAAACATGGCTTGAATTCCGCCTTAACGAAGGTAAAAATCGTGAGATTCGAAAAATCTGTGATGCTGTAGAGTTAACTGTAGATAAACTTCGTCGTGTCGCGATTGAAGGATTAAATATTCAAGGTCTTCCTCCCGGTCAATATATGTTCACGACAAGAAAAGAGCTTCAGAAAGCACTTGGTCTAAATGATGATGGAAGTAAGTTTACTAAACGTTCATTCATTTCAGCTAAGAAGACTTTGAACGTTGCTAAAGTTGCCAAGATTGTTTCTAAAACAGCACGTCCAGCTGATGATAGAAAGTTTCAAACTTTCCGTAAGGAAAATTATTATGAAACAGTTCAGTCGATGAAAGAAGTTAAAGCAAGAAATGCTGAAGAAGCAGCTACCAAACTAGCTGAAGATCATGCTCAGGAAACAGCTTTAAACTTCGCTCGTACGATGAGAAAACCAGCAAAAACTAGGTCTTCATATGGAAACAAAGGTTAAGAAAGGGAAAATCCTAGTCTACCGAGTATTCGACATCGGTTCTGAGATTGACCTTGAGAAAGTAGAAGCCCTCTTTGATGATAAAAAACTCAAAGAGCGCTTCAAGCTTGATCGCAAACATAACATGTCCTTGATCATTTCGAAGTCTCCAGTTTCAGTTCAACTGGGGGCTATCGACGTTAAAATTATGGACATAGTTCAGTCGTGTGAACTTGTGGCCAAAGTCTGGCACTTTGGAACTGTTTCTCTTTGTTTTCAGATTCCCATTTTTGAAGGAACGAGCTGGACTGAACTTATTAAAATAGCCAGCTGGTTAGAAAACGATACCGCACTTGATGAAATTTCCAAAGTTAAGGCGAAAGAGTTTCAAGAAGATATCAAATACGCAATCCCACTCACGAATAATGATTGGTCGTTATATGAAGATTACGTCACCTATTTCATTCAACAGTTTGAAGATCTTAAAGTCCCTTTATCAAACCTAAATGACGAGGTTGATGTTGCGGCCCTTATTCTCGCCGAAGCAAACGAAAATCTTTCTGACACAATTAAAAAGAAGACGCTGGAAAATACTCACCAATATTCACGTGATGATCTAGTGGTTGTAGATTGGAACTCTGCTTTAGTAGTTGAGCCAAGTGGCTCTATGGACGTTCCACTGGTTATTGAATTTGCGCTCAACCAATTGCTAGAGATGAGATACTACGATGACCTTTTAGATGAAAGACTGAATAAGCTCTACAATAATGTTGTTGGCAAAAAGAAAGGTATTTTCTCCAAAGAGTACGCCCGTTTTGCAGAAGAGGCCGGGCAAATGTATCTTGAGATTTCTGAGATCGTTGAGAATGTCGAAAATTCATTTAAGGTTGTGGGAGATTTTTATCTTGCCCAAATTTTTCGCGCTTCATCAAAACGCTTTAGATTTGATGATTGGACAAAATCTATCAACGAAAAACTGGGTAATTTAGCTGAAATTTCCAAACTACTTCACTCGGAAGTCAGCGAGAGTCGAAATCAGATAATGGAAATGATTATCATGCTTCTTATTGCGATAGAAGTGCTTCCGCTGGTTTGGAAAGTTTTTTCTTAATTGTCGATATTGTGGATGTTATTGTTATCCAAAGAATCATTTAGATACTCGACCGCAAATTCGACTGCCTGCTCACCGTATGCCATATTTTTATTCTTATTAGCAAAGTCAGCATGCTTGATTGTCTCAGCAACTTTTTTCATGAGCTCACCGCTCATTTCGAAATATTCGCTTTCTTCATCAGAGGCCAAGACATTAGTCAGTAGGCTTGTGACACTCTTGACCAGACGTAACTGAGTTGGAGTCAGCTCTTCTGTATTGATTTTGATTAAAAGTTCTTTATGGTTAGATTTTAGATCTGGCATGATTTGTCCCTTTTTAAGCATTCACAAGGTATTTATCGGGCCAATTTCAAGGAAATTTAGCTATTTATGCTGGAGTAAAAGAATTGGGGTATTTTGAGCTTTACAGGATATCCACGGCAGCGTATAAATGCTTTAATTTACAACGGTTTACTTCTTTTCAGTCGCGGGATGGAGCAGTCTGGTAGCTCGTCGGGCTCATAACCCGAAGGTCGTAGGTTCAAATCCTGCTCCCGCAACCAATTTTCGGTTATCGCCAGAGATACAATCAGACAAATCACAAAGAAACTAAATACTTAAAATCGTTACAACAGCACTTCAATCAGCACGTCTAAAATTTCATGAAACATCCAGAAATGTCGTAAGTTTGCTTCTTTTTTGCTTCTCGTTTGCTTCTTTTTTTCAAAGAAAAATTTTGGTTTTTCTAGGAATAAAAAGTCCTGAGCCTAGTGTTCAGGACTTTATTTCTTAGACCGTCTTACAACAATTTCTAGGAGGATATATGGGAATCAATAAATTAATTCAAATGGCCAGCATCTTGGCATTCATCGCAGTTTCTAGCGGACAACTACCAAAGATTTTAAAACAAGTGAAAATCGCTCAATTGCAGCTTATTAAAGAATCGCAGGCCAGTAAGTGGGGAATGCCGATGCTTCCACCTGAGATAAAGTAGATTCTAAAAAATTAATTCTTAATTACATAAGAAATTCGTTGAAAGTATTTCTTCCTTTAGTTCGGATTTGGGGTGGTGCTTTTTCAAAGTACTCTTTAATGAAATTGAGACTATGTTTTTTTGAATGAAGATAGAATGCTAAATCCTCTAAGGAGAATTTATTTTTTCTGATTTCAAACCAATTTGATACTAGACCAGTCCAAACGACTGCATCTAAGGATTGATCCTTTATCCACTTTTGAATTGTGGACTCAATTTTATTCTTGGGGGTTTCTAGTTGTGTAATATGTTTGATGTATTCTAGTTTAGTCCCTTCACGTTTTCTAAGATTTTCTTTTGCTTCTTGAAGAGTTGAGAAATTCATTTCAGCCCAATAAGTAATGCATTCTGCACCATCTTCTTCGTCAATTACTAACGTAACACGTTCCTTTTCATTTCCTGCTGAAGAAATTCTAGCGAACTCAAGGGGCAAAACAGGTCCGTTCGATTTCCATTCACTTTTCAGCTCTAAATTTCTCTTGTCCCAGTAAAGAGATCCCCATCCAATTACAGCAATTTTCAAATTAACCTCACTTCACACACATATATTTTATGACTTGCAATAGTCATTAAATACTTTTAAACAATATCAAAAAACGATTTTGTTTCAAGTGTATTCAGTTCTTTTAGATTTTATTTGCTTTTACGAGGTGCCAATAGAACTGACCTAATGGAGTAAGGCTACAGCTCTTATTATTTATAGCTGCCCAATACATATGATCTTCACCGTCAGGTTGTACAAGATTAAGCGCGCGACATGCCTGCAATTTTGCAAATGTCTTTTCGTTGATATGTCCTTTTGGTTCTTCTTCAGGTTCAAATGTTTTATCAAGTGGAAGCTTGTAATCTGCCGTAGGGAACATTACTTTCAACTCGCGTAAAATTTCTGGATCAATTTTAGGCTTACAGCGCCTTAAGATAGTGGACTTCGAAATATGGGTTTTAAACAGTGGTCGTTGTTCCCAAGCACTAAATATTGGTTCGACATGTGCATAGATACTAGCTGTGGTTACAGAGCCTAGTAAGTCAGCAGCACCACCCTTAAGTGCATCACATACTAAAGAAGTGAATAATCCATTTCCCGCAGACTCAACTGAAACTTGGTTAGAACGGCTAGCAGTGAGTATCGATACGCCTTCTTTAATTACGGCCTTGTTGTCTATCTCAGGTAATGTTCCTAGATGTCCGCTAAAACAGCAATCCAACATGATTATGCATTCTTTTGCTTTTGAATTATTCGCATATT
>CAMDQH010000036.1 GCA_945905815.1 Bacteriovorax stolpii
ATAGGCTTTACATAAGTAGGTGTCATCTTTGGATAGGCGTCGAGACGATGCTCAAGGAGCTTAACCTTGAACCCCATCCATGGAAGAGCAACATCTTGATTCACTTCAATTGACTGTCCTTCCCAAGCAAGAGTGTTTTTATTGAAAAAGGCAACATGCTTACCAAAAAGAAATAAATGTGGATTCTTTTCAAAAAGTTTTTTACTAAAAACTCTGTAAGGAGATTTTTCATTTAGTTCGAACTTCTTATCAAGAGGTAATGGCGACATTTCTGGCATGAAAAGAACTTTTGTTCCAAGGAAATTCACTTCGGCCAAAATCTTACCATTATTGTGTTTTTTCTTTTTAATGGCATCAGGCAAAGGGGATATACATTCAGTTGTTTCCCCGTTCCAAATGATGATTCCATCAGGAGTGTTGGCAATAAAGCACGCCGAGAGGTTGGACGGCATGTAGTGCACATTCAAAGGGCCAAGTTGAAGAGTGTTGTTAAAATCTGACTTCGGATGAAGACTCATAGTAATGAGTTCCCCAAAATTATCATTAAAAATTCGGTATTGAGAGCTTGTTTGTGATTCATCCTGAATTTTAACAGGGGTCCAGCTCATTTGATTTTTTGCAAAAGGTAGGAATGTTTTAAGCTTTATACCTTCGTATTCAACATTTAGATCTTTGGGCCAGGCAACAAACGGAAGATCTACTGAGACTTCCTTGCCTTTTGAAGGGAACTGGATTTTAAATTCATCATCTGATAATTGAATTTGGCGGATGGACTGGTTTGGTGCGAGCGTAATAGTACCGTCAATTCCTGACTGGTAAGTTATAAATGAACCCGCAAATAAAGTTAAGAGTCCAGCATGTATAACGTAAAAACCGTAAAGATGTTTTTTAGGTGGAAGCCTGATCAGTGTGGCAAAAAAAATTGATAAAAACATGCAGAACTGAATGCCCATAAATATTAAAGATTTATAGACCAATCGGTTTGCATATTCAGTGCCGTGGTAGGATTCCATAAAGGTTCCATAACCCAAGCAAATGGTAAATGCAGTTATAATGACAACAGCGAATTTTAGGTTGCCGAAGAAGAGTTCAATTTTTCGATAATAAGCAATAATTGTATCCATAAATGGTCTACAATTTCTCACGATTCACACGGTCCAACAAGAACTAGATCAGACTACTTATTACCCATAGCGTTCCATAAATAATTGGCTGATGGGCCAAATAAATTTTTAAAGAATGGGTGCCAAGAAGCTTTAAGAAAGGCGGTGCCTTTAATTCTTCAAGCTGTCTAATCTTTGACAAATAAGGGCCTAAGAGAATCCCAAGCAAAACTGCCCAAAACCAAGGGTAGATGGGAATAAAATCCATTGAGGGGCGCTGAACAATAGATGAGACCCATTTAATGTCCCAACCCACAGCATATTGAAGGATGAGAATCACAATCAAAAGTATAAAAGCAAAATTTCTATAATTGACCACCAGAGCGCCCAAAATGGACCCTATAAGTATGCAATGGAGCGTTCCAAAAAAAATCCATTGTTGAGGGAATATAAAATAAGTCCCTAGACTCACGACCGCGGCAGAAATAATAAGTTTCAAAGACCTTTTGCTAAGATTTTTCCAGTTGATCTTTGGCCTGTGGATATAATTAAGCGCGGCACCTACACAGAAAAGGAAGGTAAAAGCAATAACTCTGGGGAAGGCGTACCAAAATCCTTGAGAAAAATTCCAGTTAATCATGCCCAGCATTTTCATGTCATAGCAGCTATGAAAGATAATCATCCAAATGACGGCAATTCCCCTAAGGCAATCGAGATATCCTGCGCGCATTAGTCTGACTCCGGGAAAATAATTAATAGTGGGCCCTGATTAAGTAGCGTAAATTGACCTTGAGCAACGTTTGAGAGTCCCAGACTAGATAGAGGGTAGAGCTCAGTCTCTTGTTCTAAAGTGTACTGACACGAACCAAGGATTTTTATTTTGGTATTTTTTACGCAAACGAGTGAAAATGTTCCTTGATAATTCATTGGCCATTCACCGGCCGCGACACATTTTACTGCAATTTTTCCATTTCTTTTGTAAAAGTTTATTTCAGAACCTAAGCCATTATCTAAGTAACTTAATGCCGCACCCAAATTCAGTATTTCATGATCCATTCTTCCGCCTAGAAATCCCCAACAATTAAGAACCATAGAACCAGAATCAAACAATGAAAGAGCTAACGCAAAATCAGAAACAGACTTGTCTTGGGGTAAACGATAAATATTGGCACAGTTGACGATTTCTTTAAAAGAATCTCCATCTCCTATCCAAACATCCATCTTGTTGCAAAAATGTGCCCCGCCATCAACGCATAGAAGCGGGTAAGATGACAGATGATTTGGAACTTCTGGGCCCATCGGGCCAAGGACTGTCCATTCTTTAAAGTTTGCGAGTAAAGCTGGTAGCTTCATCGTGGATTTTTTCCTTTATAATCTCTTTGTCTATAAGCTATCTTAGCTGGTAAATGTTTTAATTCCTAGGAGGCAGTGTGATTGTGATAAAGTCTGAACGGGCCAAGGGTCTGCTCCAAATACCACAAGCATTTGATCAGGCCAATCTTTCGCAGATGAGAAAGTATCCTAGCGATGATTTTATATTATGGGTCAATCTTGAGCGCGATGGGCAAAATGTCAAAAAATTGTCATTTTCTGGTAACCTTCTTGATCATGAGAAAGTGTTGTTGGAGGCCGTGGCGGGGCTTATGAAAGGACGTTCTTTGGCAATTTTAGATAATTTAAGCTTGCGCGAATGTGAGGCATTTTTAAGAGACCGAAACTCGGAATTAGCTTTAGAGAACATTGAATCAAGCGATGAGTCTAAATTTAAAAAGTTTTTTCAGTGGCTTAGAGTTTTTCGGGCATCCGAAGCGCCTAGTGAATATGAATTTTCTCCTAAAAATGGGGGATTTCGTGAGATGAGGCTTGTTGATAAAATTAGAGAGCTTAAGGCATTCCTTAACTCTTTTGAAGTTCAAAAGCTTTATCAGGGTTCAATTGGGCCGGAACTTATCGATGTTCAGGATTTGACCGTTTATGTTCAGGCACCATATCACTCAGAAAAAGATAGGGAGCTGTTTGAGGAACTTCATATCCTGGGCGTTACAACCTTTAGTGAAGAGAGCTTAAATTTTATACCTGAAGCTTAAAGCAAGATGACAAATAATAAGTTTGATTTATCGATTTTCTTACCGATACAATAGAAAAAGAGTAAAACTGTAAATTATTTAAAAAAAGTAAGACCATAATGGAAGATAAAGCATCGTTAGTTTTTAAAGAAGCCAAGAAAGAAGAAGAAGTCGTCAATCTCTCTAAGTTTGACGTTCAGGCCTTTACTGATACTCAGGATTTTTCTTGGACACTGGATAACATTAAAAAAGAAGTTAAAACTGGTTGGAAGCTCTACTCCGTTTTAACTGAACAGGAAATTGTAGCGGCCGTTCTTGTCAAAAGAGAAGGCGATACGCTCCACACTAAGAATACTCCAATAAAAATGGCGTTTCAGGGTAATGGCTTTTCCCATCAAATTAAGAACTTCTATGAAGAAGAAGCTAAAAAATTCCAAATTCGTAATGTGATAAATTATTGTCCAGTTGATAACTTTCGTATGATTGCTCTCAACGAAAGCCACGGTTACAAAAGAACTGGAAATGTTTTTGGAATTAATCACAACATTGTTGAGTGGAAGAAAGAGCTGTAGCATTTTTTGTGAGGGATTTTATGGCAAAAAAAACAATCAAAAAATCTACAGTAAAGAAGGCGACTTCTAAAAAAGCTAGTCCCAAAAAAACGACTATAAAGAAAGCTGCTCCTGTTAAGAAAAAGACTGTTCTTGCTCCTAGTACCGCCTTCATGAAGCCGCTTAATCCCTCTAAAGAGCTAGCTGCAATTGTTGGCGTGGGGCCGATTCCTCGAACTGAAGTGATTAAGAAAGTTTGGCAATATATCAAAAAGTATAATCTTCAAGATGCAAAAAATCGTCGTGCTATTAATGCTGATGATAAGTTAAAAGCAGTCTTCGGCGGAAAAAAGCAAGTTACGATGTTTGAAATGACTAAACTTATTTCAAACCATTTGAAGTAATTGTTTTAAGGCGCAGACATGGATCATTTCACCCAAAGACCCATTAAGATATCATCTAAGTAGTAATCATCTGAAATCTTAACTCTTTTTAGTAGTCTGCCTTCTTCCTTAAAACCCAACTTCTTATAAAGACCAATCGCCTTCTCATTAGTGTCTCTTACATTGAGTTGAATTTTTTCAATTTTTGGTGACTTTTTTGCCCAGCTAATTAAGTCTTCGACAATTGCAGTACCAACTCCCTGTGTTTGAAAGCCTTCATGAACTACGATCGTTAATGAGGCGATATGAGAAACTGCTTTAAGCTCTAACGGGGTTAAGAAACCGTGTGCGATAACTTTGTTGTCTTTTTCCGCCAACAAGTATTTTCCTTGATGATCAACATTGCACTCGATAATTGTGGCCTCAAACAATTCCAGGAGAAGTTCTGATGGTCTCGAAATGAGAAAGCCTGGTAGTTTGGCTATTTCCTTTTCTGCTTTAATCAAAGTGGGGGCGTCTTCGACTTTTGCTTCTCTGATTGTGTATGACATATTCTTGATCATTAAATTGATCTCACTTGACGGAAACGTTCTACTTTTTCTTTTCCTACTAAAGTTGCTGCATTATCAGACTCCATGAGATTTTGGCACTTTATAGTGGGGTTACCCTGGGGAAAAGCAGCTTTTCCCCCATAGAAAAGTAAACATTGGTTGGCATAGAAATACAGATATTCAGGGAATTTTTTTTGAAAGTGGGCCAAAATTGCACGTTTCTTCGCCTCGTCGAGAGAAGAGAAAAGTTCATCTGGAAGAGGGTCTAAAATTTTAATCTTGTTCATGACTTCATCTCGACGCTCGACTGACTTGCTAAGCTCACTTAATCGATTCCAAGCGTAATTGAAGAGTTGTCCTTGTGATGGATTCTCAAGAAGATAGACGGTGTAAAAAAAGTCGCTCATGCCTGAATTGGTTTTTCCCTGGGCCTCTAATATCTGGTAGGCCAGCTCTCTTTCAGATGACTTGTCAGGTTGTGTGATTTTTTTAAGAAGCCATTTGTTAAATGAGATCAAGCAGTCCGGATGAACAGTACCGTCAATTTTCTTAAGAAGTTCACCCTTGGTTCCAAGACGGATGTAGTCGATTTCTAACTTGCTTAAAAGTGCTTCAAGTACAAAATCTTTTTTACAATAAAATTCACTTATAGGGCTCTTCAGTGCTACGTCCAAAAAAGTCCAGGTTGAGTTAGGCTTTTCAGGTGAGTTTACCGTCATCTCTGCTAACTTGAAGGCGACATCAGGGTCGGTCTTATCTGTTTCCCAAAACCGATTCAAATCATTCCAGCAAGGTTCAGTCTGCTTGAGGCAACTTTTAAGGTACCTTAAGCCAATTTCTTGACGGTGCACTTTGAAAACGTCATCTATTTTTAAGCTGGGCCAAGAGTATATCGTTTCAATCTTATTAAATTGAGATTTTGTAATTTCTGCGTAAGTAAGGATCTGCCGGCCATAGGCATCGGCCATTTTACTAACCATGCCTTTCCACGGTTCCTGTCTTTCGGACGGGCGTACGTCTAAGGCATGAGAAAAGAATTCTTGATAATTTCCTTCCTGTGTCAGAACTTCAAGGTCTGCCAATGTATAGCTGGCCCATACAATCGGCGTATTTAGGCAGAAAAGGAGAGTATAAAACAAACCAAAACGTATCATGTAAGTATTCTAGTCTTCATTCGATACGCTCGTCAATTTTGTGTGAAGACGATTGAAGATTAAAAGGGTAAAACTTTAATATTCATATTGTGGAGGATTTTTTGTGGTCAACCTTGTGAGCTTGCCAGGTGTCTTAGGTGTTCCAGTTGTTAAAAAGAGAGTTTTAAACGAATGGACGATCTCTTTTTATGAAGAGTTTGAATCCTTGATTTTTTCCCAAAGTGAGCTTCATCAAGAAATAAAATCCATGGAGGCCCATTGTCTTTCTCAGTCGCTTGTCAAAGGTTTTAGGAGGGAAGTTGTAATAGATGCATTTCCTCTTCTGTGTGCTATCAGACCCGAAGATAAATCTATTTTTATTGGCACTAGAAGACTCTCTCGAGAATTGGCCTTATTGAAGCTTCATGATGTGGCACCTGTTCTGAATAATCCCGAAATTGATCTTTATTTTTCCAGACTCAAAGAGCATATAGAAAAAATATCAAATCTCTCATTTGGTCAATTCCCTTCAGAAATTGAATGGGTTTCAGTGAAGCAAAAACTACCCTTGTTTTGGCAAAACAACGAATGGAAAGACGTAGATGCTCAGACCCAGATTATTCTTAAGCAGCTTGTGAAGAAAGTAGGGGAGTATAACTCAAGTTTTTTTGAAAAATTCTCCGACTACGGTCTATCTCTTACGGCGCAATATGATTTAATTCGAGTGCATTTGTTAAAGTTTTTGGCCCTTTTACCGTCCTTGGACCATGATCACTCGGGTTCAGAAGTGAAACGAAATCTTTTAGAAACTTTTCGTAGGTTAAAAATTGATTCAGTTCTTTTGGAGCAAAACAAGAAACGCGGATCACGCCCCTTTCCTCTTTATTTATCATTAATTTTTTCATTTGCAGGAATAGTTTCAAGTTTCTTGCCTGCAAGAATTCTTGCTACGGCCGTTCGTTTCTTGGTCAGAGCAATGGCCAAAAGGTTTATTGCTGGTGAGAGCATCTCTTCTTCACATAAGACCATGCATGACCTTCGAAGTTCGAGGCGTGAAGCTACATTGGATCAATTAGGTGAATTGGTTGTAAGTTCTAAGGAAGCGGACGAGTATTTTGAAAAGGTCCTACAGCTTATCCATGGAATGAAGCTACATGTACCCAAAGGCGAGAAAAACTCTGCAGGCATTCTGAATGCCCATGTTTCAATTAAAGTCAGTGCTCTAAGTCATGATTTTAAACCTCACGCCTTTGATGCTACCTATGCCAAAATTTCTCCACGATTAAGAAGAATTCTTCAAGAAGCTGAGCGAGAAGAAGTTTTTGTTAACGTTGATGCCGAGCACTACCATTACCGTGACTCTGTACTGCGAATTTATGGAAAAGTTCTTCGAGAGACTTCTGAGCTTGAAAATTATGCTCAAACAGGGATTGTTGTTCAGGCCTATCTAAGGGATGGATCAAATCACCTTGCAGATGTAATCGAACTAGCAAAAAGTAGAAGTCTCCGTATGCCAATCCGGCTTGTTAAGGGCGCGTACTGGGATGCTGAAACGATTGAAGGCGAAGCCCATCAATTTATTCCACCACAGTTTTTAAATAAAGAAGAATCGGACTTACATTTTAGACAACTTGTGAACATGGCCTTGGAGAATGGTCAATGGATTCAGCTCGCCGTTGGGTCTCATAATCTACAGGATCACGCTTTTTGTGAGGCCTTAAGGAAATTAAGGTATCCTGAAGCTCCAGAGATTGAGCATCAATGTCTGCATATGACTTATGAAGCGCTATCGCATGGTCTTGCTAATATGGGGTGGCCAACAAGAAACTATATGCCAATTGGTAATCTTTTAGTTGGAATGGCATATCTAGTTAGACGAATTATGGAAAACTCCTCACAAGTAGGAATACTCTCCATTATGAGGTCTCACAAAAAAGCTGCAGGATTAATCTCTCCGGTTTTTGTTCATTTAGAAAAGAAGAAGACAGCTTCGCTACAATTTGATTCATTTGTGACTCAAATTAAAAGTGATTTTAATCCAGTTCGGCCTCTTCGATTGTTTTTACGTGAAGAGGGCATTTTATTAGAAAATGAAATCAAGAATCTTGATGTTTATCTAGCTTCTCAACAAAATGAATGGAATATCTCAAGTCAGAAAAAAGTTTTCTGTAGTTCAAGTCCTGGAATTATTGTGGGTGTCTATCAACCAAATTCTGAAAATGATGCTCATGCAGCAATTTCAAAAGCAGAAGAATCTCTTGCTACAAGTTGGTGGAGTAAACAGTCTCTTTGTCTTTGCCGTGTTGCTGTGATGCTTAAGGCAGCGGACTTGATGCTTCTTCGTCGAAACAATTTTGCAGCACTTATGATGTACGAAGCGGGGAAAACTCGAGAAGAGGCCCTGGCCGATGTAGATGAGGCAATTGACTTCATTAATTATTATGCGCGCCAAGAGATTCAGTTACAATTGAGTAATCAAAAACTTACGAATCGTGGAGTGTTCGCTGTTATTGCTCCTTGGAATTTCCCTCTTGCTATCCTCTGTGGGATGGCCGTGGCTCCGCTACTTGCCGGAAATGCCGTGATACTAAAGCCCGCCGAACAAACGCCTTTAATTGGTGAAAAATTTTACAAACTGTTACTTGAGGTGGGTGTTCCTGAAGGAATTCTTGGTCTTCTGCAGGGTGAGGGTGAGGTTGTTGGGGCCCCACTCGTAAAGCATAATCGAATTGCGGGAATTGTCTTCACTGGCTCAAAAGGTGTCGGTCAATGGATTTATCGTGAGGCCGGTGGTAAGCTTCTTAATCATTACCATCATCAGTTTCCCATGCAGAAAAAAGTGATAACGGAAATGGGTGGGAAAAATGCCATTATCGTTACTAATAATTGTGAGTTAGATGAAACGATTTCAGGGATTTTATATTCAGCATTTGGACATGCAGGCCAAAAGTGCTCGGCCGTATCTCGAGTCATTGTTCATAAGGAAGTCAAAGAGGCCCTAGTTCATCGACTAAAAGAAGCTGTTGCGGATTTAAAAGTTGGATCTAGCCTTGATCCGTCTACTTTTGTGAATCCTTTAGCAACTGAGAGTGATCAAATCCGTGTCAGAAAAATCATTGAAGAGGCTAAAGATGAAGTCATCCGCGTCAAAGGAACAATCATTATTGACCGTTCATTTGAGAGATTGCCTGGATATTGCGTTGCCCCTGTTGTGCTTGAAATTCCAATTCACCAAGCACGTAAAAAGGAATCTTGGGCCCAGAAAGAAATTTTTGGTCCAGTCATTCATGTGATCGAATTTGAATCTCTCATGGAAGCCGTCGAGCTTTTTAATTCGACTGAATATGCCTTGACTGGCGGAGTATACTCTCAGTCTCAAGATGATATTGATTTTCTTTTGCGTTTTTTACGGGCCGGAAATCTTTATATTAACCGGCCTAATACCGGAGCGCGAGTAGCAATTGAACCTTTTGGTGGATTTAAACTTTCAGGGACTGGTCCGAAGGCCGGGGGAACTGATTATCTTCTTCAATTCCACTTTCCACTAACGAATCTTGAAGTTCACTCTCATAAAGGTCAGTGGGTACCATCGTCTGGTTATAAATTACTTTTGCCTAAACCATCATTGATTGGCATTGCCGGAAGAATATCCCGCTTCCAAAACTTTTCATCCGATTTTATGAATCAGTATGAACTATTCATGGGGACGATTAATGAAAGAGAAAAAGCTGAACTTACACAATTTATAGTTTGGGTTAAGGAAAACTTGCCAGATTATCTGATGAGTAAACATTTTAATCATGTCATTCCAGGACAGCTTAGCTACAACGATAAATCTTTAGTTAAAGAAGCTGGATTATTTGTTATGGTCTCAGCTTTTCCAAGCTTTAAATCGATTTGTTATTTAATGGGTGCCCTTTCGCTTGGAACCGGGATCTCAGTTGCTTGTACCACTCAAGAAGCCTACGCAACCTGGAAGGGTATTTTAGATCTGGCCTGGAAGTCAGGATTTTCTAAAACCAATCTGGATATCTCACTTGTAAGCAGTGCTGATGTAACCCAACTTCTTGAGGATGCCGGTTACAGCTTTGTCTATGCCGGACATTTCTATAATTATCATCAGGATCTTTACCAGCATATTTTGGATGGCCATTCACTCGATACAAATATGCGTTTAATCCTTTCCGAAAATGATGGTCAGATCTTGTTAACGCCCTCTTCAGTGCTTGATCTATTCGTTTGGACTAGAAGTATCGCAGTCAATACCATGAGACATGGTGCACCTTTGGAGCTGAGTATATGAAAGTTGTGATCTTAGGTGCCGGCAAAATGGTCGAGGCAATATTACAAGGGCTAAAAAATGAAGCCGATTTGTCACAATTCTACTTATTCTCACCCAGCGGCAAAAGTGCTGAACTGCTTGCCAAAAAAGTGGGTGTTAATTTTTTAAAAAATCTAGATGATGTAAAAGATCCTACATGGGTCTGGATTGGTTGTAAGCCTCAGCAACTAAAAAATCTGGCAGAGTCAATTAAGGGTAAGTTCCCCAGCGCTGTCTTTGTAAGTATGCTCGCTGCTCTTTCTGAATCCGCTCAATTAGATATTCTAGGAGTTAATAAACTCATTCGTATCATGCCTAATATGCCTGTTAAGTATAAAAAGGGTATTACTCTTTTAAGTTCAGTCTCCGCCCACGAGGAACTAAAGCAGATAAGTAATCTCTTCTCAGTAATAGGCCTCTCAAAAGAAGTAAAGGAAGAAGAGCTTGAAGAGCTCACTTTGTTAACGAGTTCTGGGCCAGCACTCTTTTATGAGTTTACCAAAAATCTGGCGATGTCTTTTACTTCATTAACAGAATTGGAAAGAGAGGGATTGGCAAAGATGGTTTTGGCCGGTTCAGGCGTTTGTGCTCAAACAAATTCCGAAGAACTGAATGATATGATAAATGAAGTAACATCTAAGGCGGGTGTTACTATTGAAGTTCTTGACGAATGGCGCAGGTTAAAATTAGGTGACTTGGTTATTGGTGGTATTTTGGCGGGTAAAAAACGGTCAGCGGAGATCAGAGATTCTATTCATCGTAGCTAAACTCAACTTTCTCGTGACTTAACTCTTTAAATAGTTCCCCCGTGCAAAACGTTGCTTTAACGTAATTAAGACATGAGTTCAGGTCTTTTTGTTTTTTCTTTTTATTTAAAGTTACGCGCAGATCTTCATCCAAAAAAACAACATGCTCTTTTATGATAT
The DNA here is from genome assembly GCA_945905815.1 of Bacteriovorax stolpii. Taxonomy (GTDB): domain Bacteria; phylum Bdellovibrionota; class Bacteriovoracia; order Bacteriovoracales; family Bacteriovoracaceae; genus Peredibacter. Next base: position 11,035 of record CAMDQH010000036.1, read on the forward strand.
CGTCGATGTAAGCGCAGGTGCAGTTTTCGTCACAGTTTTCAATCAACTCCCTAACGTCATCTTTAGAGTCGAGCATTGCCTCAATATTGTCTTGGACAGCTTCCATGCGTGGATTGATTGTTCGAAGTAAAAGTGAGGCCTCTTCCAAGTCTGGAACGCAGCTTATTGGGGCCATCTCCTGGTCATATATTTTTGTAAGGAGTTGTGTCCCAATGATGACTTCGCCTTGTGAGAATTCTTTTTGTTGAGCAGGTCTTGCAGGTGCTTCTAGCATTGAGCAGGAACATATTAAGAGCAAAAGAACTAATTTAAAAGGCATAGCACATGCTTCCTTATCTGAATTTAGATGAGCTTGTATAAAAGCGCATATTTTTCTTAACTACGCTTGTCTCAAGCATAAATGAAAGATGTTCTACGTTTTGCAAAAAAACTTGATACTGAGTGCTGGAACTTAAATATCTAATTTCGGTCTCAATTTCCGATTTCGTTGGGTGTACAAGTTCTCTGCTTACCTTAGGGCCAAGTTTACTCCTAAGTCCATCAAGAGTGTAGGCATACAAAAATGATTTGCCTGCAACTTGATTGATTCTTAAGGTTATAGTCTTCTTTTTTTTATTGAATTTAATATCATTTAAAATCTGATTTTCTACCTTCTTCGCTTGAATTTCTGCTGCTTGGAATCTTGAATTTGAAGCCTCTTCAGTGGCAGATATGAATAATTGATTCTGGGCAATTATTTTATAGATATGAATTTGTAGCAGCTTCTCGTCCAAGTCCTCGATGGCACGAATTTCGGACGCAGATATAGATGCAATAGATCTGGTGGGACCGATTGAAATGGATTCACTGCATGCTGTAACGTGCAGTAAAAAGAGGAGATGAAAAATATTGAGCTTCATACTTGAGCGTGTCGGTTCGCCGTGCTGAATACTTGAGTCTTTTTATTGACTGGTCATTATTACCACTCAACTAGATCTATTGAAATACCGTCGAGTAAAGGTAATAATATTAAAGGAGGATTTTTATTTATGGGAGACATTCGCAAAATTCTTTCTCAGTTCCATTCTAAGAAAAGAGACAATATTAATTCGACTCAAAAGTCTGTGACTGAACCTAGTATTCAACCTTCTAGTTCAGAGATACCTGATCTTTTTTTTGATGATATCTTAGCTAAAAACAAATTAACTCGGACTGAGATCACTGTTCTTATTTTTCTTTATCGACAGGTTTGGTCTCGACCCAATCAATACAAGTCCCACGGAATAGGTCCGCTCAATTCGTATATTGAAATGGCCAATTATCTTCATATTACTACTGAAGATCTTTCGCATAACCTTAGATCTCTTGAAAATTATGGATTTATTGAAACCGTTCGCTCAGGCCAGTATTTTGTTCGAAAGTATTTTACTGAAGTCCTTGATACCAAATATGGTCAGGACTACGATCAATTCTTTTAGAGAGTAGGGTAGTTATCTGTTAAGTAATCGACTCACGGCCATTGCTGGCCATCACCAATGTGCAGAAACTATTTGGGACATTGGATGCGACCATGGTCAGCTCGGACTTTCATTTAGTGATTCAGAAGACATTTTAAGCATTCATTTAGTGGACCCATCGCAAGATGTGATAAGGCTACTTAAAGAGAAAGTTGCTGCTTCGTATATTACAAGAAAAGCCTTTATAGAAATTCATATGAAAAGGGGACAAGACGTAATATTGGGCCCAAATTCTAAAACAGTTTTTATTGCTGGTATGGGCGGAAAAGAAATAGGAGGGATCATTCAAAACCTAATCCCCCAATTAACACCAGCTGACCGACTTGTTATATCCCCACATCGAAATATTCTCGAACTAAGGCAGTATCTCAATTCAACAGAGCTAGGACTCGTTAATGAAGTTGTAATAAAGGAAGAGGGTCAGTTCTACCAAATCCTATGCCTCGTCAAATGCTCTGAATACCCAAGGGTACCTCTATATGGAACAAAATTGTGGCAAGGTGCCATGGGAGTAGAATATCGAGGCCACCAGATTCGTACCTTTGGGATACATCAAGACGAGCTTTCGATGGCTTATATTGCTTATCTAACTCAGATCACTAACTAATTTCTAATACTATGTTATAATTTGTTATGGCTTCGAATTTGAAATTTTTTTATATTGGTGATGACGAAGCCTATTTCAAGGCACTTCAGGGTGAGTTTAAAAGGCATGGCAAAATTCAAATTGACTTTAAACGAATCTACGAAAAATCCGAATCTAAAATCCAATCCCTACTAACAAACATTTTTTCTAAAAAGCCGGACTGTGTCTTTATCGATTTTTCAAAACTGACCCAAGACTATCTTCACCTTGCAAGATTAATTTCTCGGACACCATTTGAACACGATATTCTCCTCGTTGGTTTAGTCGATTTTCTCTCACCGCCAGAAGTTTTAAGAGAAAGTATAGCGACAGGAGTAAAATTAAATTTCATTAAGGGTGCCGAAACATTTGATTTAGTTTTTAGTGTCACTAAGTTAATTGCTCCCCAAAGTGTTGGAGAGCATGGTTTTGCTAACGCCTCTTTAATAGAAGAATATGAGACAGGTGTTTTATGCAAAGTTGGTTACGTAAATAATGAGTCACTACATATCGAAACTGACCATCAGCTAAGCAAGGGCGATAGGATTATTGTGAATCATTTTTGGCTTGATAAGCGCATTGTACCTTCAAAACAAATTTTCGTTAAAGAAGTAGCTTCATCAAATATGTTTTACCAGTTTAAATATAATGCCGACATAGATTTTCTTTTTATTGATGACTTCCTGCCGCCAGAGGGAATGCCGGATGACGTAATTAAGCTGAAACGACTTGAACGTGATGATTTAATTATTCACCACAAGAAACAACTCAAGCGCTGGATTGAGGAAAATAAAGGTGATTCTTCAGAGAAAAAGGCCAAGGTTTTGGTTGTTGATTACAGTTTTCAATTTTATCAGGACCAACCTCGAACAGATAAATACGCATACACCATACGTTGTATTCCATTTTTTAATGATATTGTTTTAGAACTAGATCGTCTTCGTCCGCAAATTATCGCCTACCAAATCGACAAAGGTGAAAACATCAAGAACACTTTGGATGGCCTTCGAAAACTTGTGATAGTTCTTGCAACAAATTTCCCTGATCTAAAGCCTTATATAATCGTTTTTAACACGGACGACTCATCATTAGAATTACAGGCCACTTTATCCTATCCACTAACTCTTACCCATAGTAAAGAACTGTCTCCTGACCTATTAATAAAAATGGCCGATGTCCTTCAGAAAAGAATCACTAAAATGACGAATTCTGATAAGAATCTTTTACCGAAAGTTTTTATCAAAAAAAATCATGCATCTTCGATAGCGGAAATTTTAAAACCAATGACTGTAATAAAGCTTTCTGAAACAGACATGATAATTCAAACTGATACTTTATTAGCGACAGGAACAAATCTGCATTTCACAAAGCCTGTGGAAATGTTTGTGAACATTCAGCCTGTTGCAAAACCTAGCGGAAAAACTCCTGAATATTACGGTGTCATTCATAGTATTGGTGAAACCGATAAAAAAGAACTTAGACGCTGCGTGCAAGCTATATTCTTTAGAGACCATGATGCTAAGCTAGCTGCTGAGAATGAAGAGGTCGCTAAATTAAAGGAATTGAAACAACAAGAGAAGATAGCGATTGTAGAGGCAGCAGCAAAAGCTGCAGCAGAGGCTGCTGCAGAGGGCGGAACAGTCGAAAAAGAAACCGAAGTCAAATAGCTTAATCTTGCACTTTCATCTACATCAGATTAAAGTTTGATTCATGAAACTACTAAAAATCATTTCTGTTGTTTTTCTCATCTACCTTATACGCAGATTTATTCAATTATACCGCACAATGAAAAAGATCCAGGAAGCTCAGGCCAATGGGCAAACTTACCAAAAGAAGTCTCCTGACAGTGTAGTAAATGCTGACTTTAAAGTAGTTGATTAAAGATTCTGTATTTTCTTTTTTAAATCTTTTAAAGCCACTTGATTACTATTTTTAAATGAAGCCTCTATTAACTCGCTCCATGCCTTACGGACATCAGCATTTTGAGATTTAAGAATTTCATCTCCCTGGGCAATTGATTGAAATGAAAACTCAATTCCTCGTTGACTCATTTTATATTGAAATTTCTTCCAGATTACCTCTAGTTCTGTTATTTTGACTTTTTTGAGTGATAGGTGCCAAAAATATAAACCCATAAACAATGCGAGCATGATGGGTATGAATGAGAAGATCCACTGTCGCTTGAAGCGTAATTTTTCCCAAATTGCTTCTTGTCCGTAATAATCCATTTCTTCGAGCCATTGGTAAAACTTAAAATCCCATTGAGCAAACCATTGTTGCCAATCAGTAATGAAAGCAAAATTTTTCCCAAATATTTTCATTGCTGAAAGTCCCTGAGAGCTCATTTCACGTCTAAAGGCTTCACCACCTAGCAATATCCTATCCGGAGCAATCCATTCAGTGGGATCCATTCTTATCCATTTCCCCTTATGAATTGCTTCAACCCAGACATGAGCATCATTTTGTGTGACAAGATAAAACCCCGCAAATTTGTTGTAACTACCACCTTGGAATCCAGAAACTAAACGAGCGGGAATATTCTTTGCCCTATAGATCTGCGCCACCGCGGAAGCATAGTGAGAGCAAAACCCAATTTTCTTTTTTAGCATAAAATCCAAAAAGTTTTCAACTCGTCCAGGGGCCAAGGAATAGCTAAAAGCTTCACGTTTAAAAAAAACCTGTATTTCTTTTTGTAGAGTAAATATATCTTGTGCATAAAAATGATCATTAATCCATTTTTTCTCTTCCATACGAAGCCCCGTTCTCATTTGTTTGGGCCGATCTTCGACTGATGACTCTATTTGATCGGGACTACTCACGACCTGATATCTTAGTGAGGGCTCCCAGCGGTTCTGGACTAAGGTTTGAGTAGAACTCAGTTCAACGACTCCTCTTGGAGTTATAAAGAGGGTAGGATGATCGAGGCCAAAATAGAAGTCTTGTTGGGTGAAGACCCGTATTTTTTGATCAAATTCGTTTCCTTGGATTTTTATTTCCGACGGTTTGAATTGTTTCTGAGGGCGATCCTGTGGCATCAAAGGCCAGTTCCAGCCATCTGAAATACTTAAAGTATTTCCACGCCAATATAGGTTTTGGTTCAAAAATTGTTTTCCGACAGCGGCTTGAAATACAGGACTATCATTGGAAGCCAAACTCTCTATCTCTGAAATATTCACATCAGGCGTATAGCCAATTTCACCTGTCTTGGGAGTACCTTTCTCCAATTGGAAGGGGTTGATCATTCTGGGAACAAATAAGAACAAAAAAGCAGTAAAAGGTAGGACCCAGATAAGGGATTGTAGAAGATCAATAATTCTGGCATTCAATTTCAGGTTTTTGTAAAAATCTTGAATTAAAATAAAAAAGCTTAGGGTAAAGAAAGAAACATAAGAAAGACTCCTTTGAAAAAGTGAGCCTGCGGAAATCAGTAAGATGATACCAAAAAATATCATGTATCGGTCACGTTCAGTTTCTTTTTCGAGCAATTTAATAACCACAATTGATGTTAAAAAATTCATTCCGACTTCAGGGTCAATTACTTTTCCATACGTCATCCAGTAGGCGCCAAATAGGCCAAGTGTAAGGATGTTTCGAATGATATGGTTAGGTCTTTTTCTAAACCAAACCATAATCGCCCCAATTACAACCACTACAATCGTTGGGCTCGATAATGTTTCAACCATTAGGCCTGAAAAGACCAAAAGAATTACAATTTCTTTAATTTCACTCCGAATATGCACGTTTAGCATAATGTGAGCACCTTAAGACAATCCTGAAGTTGTGCGGATGAAATTCCATTAACTCTAAGTGAAAAAGGGATTTCTCGTTTATTACATTCAACCATCTTTGTTGCCATGTAAGACAGATATTGTTCTTTGAACTCTAATTGAGATGGTATGTTAAGTTCGAGCTCAAGGATTGGTGCCTTTTTTTCTTCGCCTTCTTTAATAAATAGCAGGCCTGTTCGGGCATAGTGCTTCCAACTAATTTTACGGGATTCATCATTTGTGTAAGAACTTAATCCTCTGAAATCATCGACTCCTTTTTTATCCTGAAGAATTTCGCCTTCAAAATCTTTACCTGATAAAACAAGATCAACCGAATTGAGTAAAGAAGGGTATACAAGAGAAGTATGGCCGAGAGGGAAGTAAATCCAGACCTGATAAAGTCCAAATGGATTTGATGTTTTTATTTTGAGGTGACGCCATTGATATAGGCCTCGTTTTTCAGGGATTATGTCTCCCTCACTTTTACCTTCGCTATCGTTAATTCCATTAAGCAAAAAATCGCCATGGTCACTTTCAAGTTGAATTTGCCAATTCCAGGGTCCCTTTGGAACGGCTTTCCAGGAAATATTGACACTAACTGAAGTACTCGCGTGCCCAGCAGAGATTGTTACTTGCTCGATGCGAAGTCGGTAAAGATGGAAATGAGTTTGAATGAGCCACAACAGATTGAATCCAAATAAAAAGATAGTGAAGATCAGAAGCAAGTTATTGCTATAACCAATGGCCAAAAGAAACATCAAAAATATAAGCCCATTTAAATATCCACCCATTCTTGTTGGGAAAATATAGACACGAGATTTTCTTCTAAATTGTTTTCTTATCCAGTTCTTCATTCTTTTACAAACGGTACTCGTTTTAATATCTCAATCGCACGAGACTGTTCCTGATTTACACTCAAAGAATGATGAGAAAACATCCGGTGTGCGGCCACAAAAGGAAATACGTTCTGAACATCGTCCGGAATAACATAATCTCGATTACTGAGCCATGCCCAGCCTCTAGCAGCATCGAGCAAATCCAAACCTGCGCGTGGACTTAATCCAAAATAATCATCCTTATTTCGAGTAGAATGTAAAAGATCGGTAATATAATTTAAAAGCATTGTAGTGGTGGTAACTTTTGAAATATCCGATTGCCAATTTTTTAAATCATCACGACTAAGCAGTGCCTGAAGTTCTTCAATTTTTCCTAACCTGGAACCGCTGGCCAAAAGATCATGCTCTTCTTGCTTAGAAAGATGTCCCATAGAGACCTTAAAGAGAAATCGATCCAGCTGGGATTCTGGTAGGGGATAGGTCCCGAATTGTCCTCTTGGATTTTGAGTTGCAAAGAGGCAAAACCTTGTAGGTAATTCATATGTCAAGCCATCAACAGTTACAATTTTCTCTTCCATTGCTTGAAGAAGTGCGCTTTGCGTTTTAGGTGAGCCACGATTAAGTTCATCGGCCAGTATCAATTCACCGAAGATCGGTCCTGGTTTAAATATGAATCTCTCAGTTTCTTTTTGAAAAATTGAGACTCCTAAAATATCTGAAGGTAATAGATCACTTGTGAATTGAATCCTTCGAAAATCGAGACCAGTTGCTTTGGCCAAAAATTTAACCAGAGTGGTTTTTCCCATGCCTGGTACATCTTCAATTAAAACATTTCGATTCATGAGAAGTGCCACTAAAGAAAGGCGTAATTGGACCTTGTTTCCAGGTAGAAAGGTTTCACCGGCAGTAAGAAATTTTTCAGCAAGTTTAGTCATAAAATGATGGTAGCATGCCATGCCTTTTTGTCATTTGATAAACTATCAATCACTTGCCAAGAGTATTAAAGCGTCCTAATTTTCTGTAAATAATTGATTTAAAAGTAATTGATCAAAATAGACTGGACCTACAATAGATTCCTTTAGAATCAACTTATCTACAAAAGCTATTAAGTGACTTCAGGAGGTTTATTTTGAATGATATGTTAATTCGCCAATACAGAGTTTTAATAAATAAAGCAGTACTTGAAAGTGAAACCGAGCACAAAACGAGTATAGATATTGGTAAACTGAATTCAAAACTTCGTGTTATTTACAAAGCAGCTCAATTTGATGGTATAAATGAATCCATTATTAGTGATCTTATAGATCAAGCGATTCCAATTAAGCCCGCAATACATGCAGCTTAAATTTTAAAATGAAATATTTGGAGAATTTTAATGAATCTTGACCAAGCAATCGAACTCCTGAAAACGGCAGTAAAACATACTGGCAACATTGACCAAAAACATATCGATTTAACAATTTTGCCAACTGAAAAACGTTCACTTTGTGAAAAGGCGTTAGCAATTGGTTCAATGTCCATTCAGTCTGGTAAAATAACCCGTGATGAATTTTTAAGACGGATCCAGGTCCTGGGCTAAAGAACTTTTGTCTTAGAAATTTTCTTCGCAAATAATGTGGAAAAAATCCTTTGATGTAGTGGCTAAATTATAAGTAATTTTTGGGGATTTACGCCGACGCAGCGCACGATAATGTTTCTTATCGTGCGCTAAAAAACATGTGCAACCAGATCACTTTTAAATTTATTTATGTATTATGAAAAATTTATCTAAAGCAACAGCATTAAGAATCCAGATTAAGAAAAACGCCGTTGTATCTGTCGATCTTAAATTTCCTATTTTTACCTTAAGTGTGATGGATAGTTTTATTCCAGATAAGGCCCAAGAGTATTTAAACAAGTCCTCAATTGATATTTCAAGCATTATGAAGCGAATTGAAGATTCTAACTACGCTCCCCAGTCCGTTTTAGATTTCGACCATGAGGAAAAGCAATTTTCTATTTGGATCGAATAGCTCCATGCATATGTGTCGAGTGCATTTCTCACTCTTCGTGAAATAATGCTTTTATTTTTTCGGTTATCACTTTAATTTGAAACGGCTTTGAAAAAAGCCCATCTGTTTGTGTCTTTATTAGAACACTTTGCTCATCTGTTATATCATTGCCTCCAGAAATAAATATAAACCTTGGCTGCGCACATGTGGTGTTCTGCCTGATCTTATCAAGAAGTTTGAAGCCATCGCCGCCCGGCATTTTGATGTCCGAAATGACAAGCTCAATTTTATTATCGATAAAAGATTGATAGGCCTCAGTGATGTTCGAACTTACAAAAATATTTGAACAAAACTTTTTCAGAATAAATGTAAGTATATCCCTTAAATCTTCCTCGTCATCAACAATCAAAATCCTACGACTGATCTTAGTATCAACTTGAGCACCTTCAGGGACAATGCTGGCATTATTAGTTTTTTGAATATTTTGATCGAAGGGCATCAAGATTGTAAATACAGATCCAACACCCATTTCTGATTCTAATTCGATCTTTCCATTATGTTCCTTTGTAATTGTACTTACAAGAGAAAGACCAATCCCTGTTCCCATATTCAATTCCTTTGTCGTAAAGAATGGATCAAATATTTTTTCTCTGATCTCTTCAGGGACTCCAGCGCCGTTATCCTTAACAGAAAAAAGCAATAAGCCATTTTGAGTACTTAATGAGATATTTATATTTCTAATTGCCTTCTCTACGTGATCAATGACACACAAGGTACCAATCTTGTGACCACTTGGCGTAATCAATGGAGCACCCGCATAGAATTTTACGAGAGGATCTCCGGTTACTAATGGGTTATCAGAAAACCTGGAATCAAGATCTGAGTTTGGCACAATAAAGATTTCATCGCTCATAATGGCATGGCCACAAAAAGAAACATCCCGCAGGGTCTCGGTAGCTTCAAGACCGAAACGGGATTTAAACCACTGTCTGTTTGTATCGATAAAACTAACAAGTGCTATTTCTGTATTACAAATTGAAGCCGCAAGTTTTGTGATCTGGTCAAATGTATCATCTGGCGCTGTATCCAAAATGCAGTACTTCATCAATTCCGCAATTCGCTCAAGTTCCTTGTCTGGAATTGGTGCAAGTTTCATTTGGACTCCAAAATAATCAATAACATCTACAGGCTCACTATTTCTTTTGAATTATTATTACACTCTTTAGAACACCGAACCTATAAAAAATCAGATTTTTTATAAAATTTAGATAGGAAATCAATGTAAACGATTAAGGTTTTTTTAATATAATGCGAGATGCTTAAAAGTCATTAGTGGACTATAACGCATAGAAGGCGAACAAGAGAATGGAGCTCTTGGCACCGAAAAATAAATTCTTCTCATTCAAAAACTCAGACCAACATTCTTAACGTACATCTTAATGGCTCAGCAGCTCCCCAAAGGAGCTGATCCCCGCAGGTAAAGGCGTTCAGGTATTGATCTCCCAACGTCATTTTTCGGACTCTACCAATCGGAATATTAAGTGTCCCTGAAACTGAAGCTGGTGTGAGTTTTTTCAAAGTTTCAGCTTTGTTATTGGGAATCAATTTTACCCAAGGATTGGCCTCGGCAATCAGAGACTCAACCGTGGCAAGCTCAACTGATTTTGTTAACTTAATAGTCATCGCCTGCGAGTGACAGCGTAAAGCACCCACTCGGATACAAGTTCCATCAATCGGAATTTCTTTTTGAGTTTGGAGAATTTTGTTGGCCTCAACTTGGGCCTTCCATTCTTCTTTACTCTGACCATTTGGCATTTCAGAATCAATCCATGGAAGGATATTGAGCGCCAAAGGATGACCAAAATTCGCCTTGGGAAAGCTATCCGAGGCAATAAGTGAATTTACCTCTTTTTCCATTTCCAGTGCACCTAAGGCCGGGTTTGCACCATATTTATTACCAACTGTCTGCATCTGAGCAAGGAGTTCAAGCATATTCTTGGCACCGGCGCCACTTGCTGCCTGGTAAGTCATCGAACTTACCCATTCAACTAAATCGGCTTTAAATAATCCGTGAAGGGCAATCAACATAAGGGAAACTGTGCAGTTCCCGCCAATAAAATCTTTCATTCCCTTACTTATAGAGTCCTGGATGATGTGTCGATTTACTGGATCCAAAATAATCACAGAGTCAGATTTCATGCGCAGAGTACTAGCAGCATCAATCCAATACCCTTTCCAGCCAGAGTTTCTAAGGGCGGGGTGCATTTCGAGAGTAAACTCTCCTCCCTGACATGAAACGAGGATATCCATCTTCATGAGTTCTTTCAGGTCAGTAGAACTTAAAACTTTAGGGTAACCATTGGCGACAACTGGTGCCTCTTCGCCACCTTTTGAGGTTGAGAAAAAGTAAGATTCCATTTTGAGGAAATCTTTTTCTTCACCCATACGCTCCATTAAGACAGAGCCAACCATTCCACGCCAACCTATAAAACCAACTTTTTTCATAAAAACCTCTCTGATTAAACATTCACCAAAAAAAAATTAAAAGTAAACTTGGAAAAATCATTTTTATTTTATATCATTTTAGCAGTGCCTGAAGAGGTGCGATTTTTAGGTAAGCCTGATGACAAAAGGCCCAGGGGGAAGTCGCCGAAACGGTTTTATCACCGTTGGTCATTTGGAGTTGAATCTCCGTGATTGTCACAGAAAAACTGTGGAGTGCTTCGGGTAGGTCAAAGGCATATGCCTCCCCTATCCGTACTTCCAAAATATTTAATTAGCGACAAGGAGATTTAAGATGAAACGTTCTCTTATTGTATCAAAATTTGGTGGAACTTCTATGGGCGACATCCATGCCATGGATAGAAGTGCGACCATTAGTATTGAGAGAAATTCTTCGGTTGTGGTTGTTTCAGCGACATCGGGAACGACAGATAAACTTATTAGTGTGGCCAAGCTTGCTTCGGCCGGAAACACTAAGGAATGTGAGAAGCTCGTTTTTGGGATAAAAGAGCGACATCAGGCGATGATTAATGAACTGCCTAAAAACCATATGGGCCTGGAGATTCTAAGTAGCTACTTCACTGAGCTAGATCTGTTGGTTCAAAATATTACTCTCCTGAAAGAACTCACACCAAAGGCCCATGATCATATTTTGAGTCTTGGTGAGCGCATGTCCTCTTTAATCTTTAGTGAAGTTCTAAAAAATAAGATCCCAAACAAATCAGTGGTCCTTTTGGACGCGAGATCAGTTATTAAAACTGATTCAAACTTCGGGAAGGCAACGCCACTGATAGCTGATATTGCTAAAAAATGTGAGCAGCTCAAAACTGATACGATCTATGTGACTCAAGGTTTTATTGGTTCAGACGCAGAAGGAAACACCACAGTTCTTGGTCGTGGGGGATCCGATTATTCGGCAGCTTTATTTGCCGAAGGGTTTAACGCTACCGTGCTTGAAATCTGGACCGATGTGGCAGGGATTGCGACGACTGATCCTCGGCTTTGTCCTGCTGCTCGTATTATTCATGAAATCAGTTATGCCGAAGCAGCAGAGATGGCGCAATATGGAGCAAAAATTCTTCATCCGGCAACGATAGCACCAGCGGTTAGAAAGTCCATTCCCGTTTTCGTTGGATCGACATTTGAAAAAAACCTTCCTGGAACTTGGATTAAAAAAGATGTTGAAAACCGTCCAGCGGTTAGGGCCATCACTAAACGTGCTCATCAAGCACTCCTTACGATTTCAAATCCAAACATGTTAAATGCCTACGGATTTATGGGAGAGATCTTTGATCTTTTCGGCAAACACAGAATCTCTGTCGACTGTGTGACAACTTCAGAAATTTGTATTGCAGTAACCGTTGATCAACCAACCCTTGATAATCAAAAATTCATGACAGATCTTGAGTCTGTTGGGAAAATAGATGTTGAAACTGGTTTCTCTTTAATTTCATTAATAGGTAATGATCTTTTTGGTCAAGCAAGTCTCGCTAAAAGTATTTTCTCATCTGTCGGTGAGGCTTCAATCCGAATGATGAGTCTTGGCGCCAGTTCTTACAACTTCAACTTTTTGGTTAAAGAAGAAGAATCCAACGTGTGTATTCAGAGGCTTCATAAAAGCTTAATTGAAGGCATGAAATGAAAATAGCCCTCTTAGGCAAAGGTAAAACAGGCTCTAAAGTTCTACTTAATAAGACTCATCAAGTAATAGCCTTTGATTCAAAGAATCCACCTACTTTTGAAAAACTTGAAACTTTTGATGCCATCATTTCTTTTTTACCAGGGGACGTTTTTAAAAGTTATATTCCACTTTTAATTGAAACCAAGCTTCCTCTTGTGACTGGCTCGACTGGTTTTGAATGGCCAGCGAATCTGGATCAAGTTCTCAAGGATAAAAAAATCTCATGGATGTATGCTTCTAACTTCTCTATGGGTGTGGCAGTACTTAAACAGATGCTAAATAAACTCTCCTTGGCCAAGTCAATGTTCGCTAGTCATCAAACAAGTATTCACGAAATTCATCATACCAAGAAACAAGATGCTCCTAGCGGAACAGCTCTTAGTATGGAGAGTTGGATGGATGAGAAGTGCACAATAACGTCTGAGCGGACTGGTGATGTTATTGGTTTTCACGAACTTAAATTTGATACAGGTTCAGAAAAAATTACCCTAACTCATGAGGCACTGGACCGAAAGCTTTTTGCCGATGGTGCTATCTGGGCCGCTGAATACTTATTAAAAAACAAAATTCCTGGCCTTAACAATTTCCAAGAAATAATAGAGAGGACATTATGAAATTATCAAATTATTCCCTTTGGACCGCGATCGTCACTCCCCTTACCCATTCTTTTCATGTTGATTACAGAACATTGACTTCACTTGTTCATGATCAAGAAGATGCAGGGAATGGTCTTTTGGTTTTAGGTTCAACTGCTGAAGCACTCAATCTTACGTTGGAAGATAAAAAGAAGATTGTGGAACACGTTATTGCCATGAATCCTAAAACTCCCATGATGGTAGGGGTTGGCGGTCACCAGCTTGAAGAAACTCTTGAATGGATCAAATTTTTAGAATCTAAAAACATCCACTGTTATTTGATGGTCACTCCGATCTACGCCAAGCCAGGCCCAATTGGTCAGTACCAATGGTTTAAAACCCTGATGGATGCGGTAACCAAGCCAGTTATGCTCTATAACGTTCCAGGCAGAAGTGCTGTTGCGATGTCACCTGAAGCGGTTGAAAAACTATCCTCTCATAAAAACTTCTGGGCGATCAAAGAAGCGAGTGGTTCAGTGGAAAAGTTTAAAGAATTTTTGAAGGCCGCAAGCGGAAAACCAGTTTTTTGTGGCGATGATTCTCTAATGCCGGATTTTGCTCTTGCCGGTGCAGCTGGGTTAGTTTCAGTGGCCTCGAACGCCTGGCCTAAAGAAACAAATCTTTACGTGAAAAAATGTCTCGATAAAACTTTCGATGACAAACAGTTGTGGACTGATGCTTCAAATAGTCTCTTCGTGGTGAGTAATCCTGTGCCCGTAAAACGCTTGATGTTTGAAAATGGAAAACTGCAAACGCCTTTTATGGTTGCCCCTCTTAGTCATGAAGATATGAGTGATGCTGCAGTGGTTCTCAAAGCTAATGAACAAGTCAGAAACTGGTTTCAAAGGAATTCAAAATGAATTGGGAAGAAACTCTAGATCTTTTAGAAAAGGGTCTCGTTCGTGCTGCCATTAAGGAGAATGGTAAATGGATTGCTCAAGTTCATGTCAAAGAAGCGATTCTTGCTGCCTTTAAGGCCGGTGAACTTAAAGCATTTCCAAATGGGTTCGTAGACAAGCACAACCTTCCAGCTCGTGAGTTTAAGGTTGAGGATAAAATCCGTATGGTTCCTGGTGGATCATCTGTTCGCCGTGGGGCCTATGTGGCCTCTGGTGTGATTATCATGCCACCGGCCTATATCAATGTTGGTGCCTACGTTGATTCTGGCACCATGATCGATTCCCACGCTCTCGTTGGTAGCTGTGCTCAGATTGGCAAGAATGTGCATTTATCGGCCGGGGTTCAAATCGGTGGAGTTCTTGAACCGATTGGACAAACACCCGTTGTTATCGAAGATAATGCCTT
>CAMDQH010000037.1 GCA_945905815.1 Bacteriovorax stolpii
TTTTTCAATTCTATGGCCACAAAGTTGAAGGAAAAAAACCTTCATTTATTCAAGATCTGGCATTCCTATTAATTGGCCCATTGTGGGTGCTGCGCTTTTTCTATTCAAAGGTCGGCATTAAAGTTTAATCTTTTAAATTCGTCATCTCACCTGGTTTGACCCAGTGATCAAAATCTTCTGCTGTTAGATAACCAGACTCTACGGCAGCAATTTTTAATGTCTTATTTTCGATGTGGGCGTTTTTGGCAATCTGAGCAGCTTTATCATAGCCAATATGTGGATTCAAAGCAGTCACCAGCATTAAAGAATTATTCAAATTATGCTCAATTCTTTGATGGTTAGGCTCAATTCCTCTAGCACAAAACTCCTCAAAAGATTGGCAGCCGTCAGTGAGTAACCTAACACTTTGAAGAAAATTATGAATGATGAGAGGTTTATAAACATTCAGCTCAAAATTTCCAGAAGCCCCACCTAAATTAATCGCAACATCATTACCCATGACTTGAACACAAATCATTGTCATTGCTTCACATTGAGTGGGATTAACTTTTCCCGGCATGATGGAAGAACCAGGTTCATTTGCTGGGATAATAATTTCTCCTATGCAACTGCGTGGACCAGAGGCAAGCCAGCGAATATCATTGGCAATTTTAAATAAGCAAGCTGCTAGGGTTTTAATCGTCCCGTGTGCATGCACAATTGCATCATGAGCTGCCATGGCCTCAAATTTATTTGGAGCGGAAATAAACACTAGACCGGTAAATTCAGAAATTTTGTTAGCTATCTTATCGGCAAAATCTTTGGGCGCATTTAGACCTGTACCCACTGCCGTTCCACCGAGGGCCAGTTCTTTTAAGTGTGGTAGAGCATTTTCAAGATGATTTAATGAATGATCCAGCTGACTAACATATCCAGAAATTTCTTGGCCTAAAGTTAAAGGAGTTGCATCCATGAGATGGGTCCTTCCAATTTTCGTAATGGCCATAAATGCCTTGGATTTAACTTCCAAAGTATTTTTGAGTTTTTCAACCGCTGGAATGAGATCAAACATGATACCTAGAACCGCTGCAATGTTCATGGCCGTAGGAAAAACATCGTTAGAACTCTGACTTTTATTTACATCATCATTTGGGTGAATGCGCCGTTTTTCTCCCCGCTCCCCACCCATGATTTCACTCGCAAGATTCGCCAGAACTTCATTCACATTCATATTGGTTTGGGTACCACTACCGGTTTGCCAAACCGAAAGAGGGAATTCATTTGGGTGCTGACCTTTTAGGATTTCATCAGCTGCACTTTTAATAGCTAGAGATTTTTCGGTTGAAATGAGATTTAACTCTCCATTAATAATGGCTGCAGATTTTTTAACTAGGACCAGTGCCTTAATTAAATGATGATCCATTTTTTCGTGGGAGATAGCGAAATGATGAAGGGATCTTTGGGTCTGGGCCCCCCACAACCGATTAGAAGGTACTTCGATTTCACCGAAGCTATCTTTTTCTATTCGGCCGTGGGGCAATTCCATGTTATCTCGTTTAGTTATTCGGCTTGAAAGTTTAAATTCTCGCATTTGATTTTCATAAGTTCGTTTGTTTTCCAATTATGAATCATATGAACAAAAGAGTCTGGGCCTTCTTTGACGTCAGATTCAAGCATGATCACTTTAAAAAACTCTGCTCCACCCTGAAGCGGTACAGTTGCTTCAAGTGAACCTTCGTTAAACATTATTGAAGTTGCATCCACCTTGGCAGTATGTTGAAGGACGAATGATTTGTCCTGAACCGAAACTGCAACACGCTCAGCAAGAGGATTTTTAAATGCAGTCGTAAAACTTACACTTTCAAATTTAACCGCGCATTCAGTACCTTCGAGAGTTAATCCCTTATAGGTACCTAACTTGAAGTGAGCTTGAGCAGACAGAGAAAACAAAGCAATGATTACGACAGATAGTTTCATAAAATACATCTCCTGATTTGATAACGTTTGATATATCAAACCAGCAGATTTAACGTCAAGTTTTGCTATTTAAGTTTCATCTTACAGTTATCTTTAACGCCATTCATAGCGACATTTAATTTCGGCGGATTGCCATCAACCATGCTTGGCTGAATAAACGTAAAGCGTTTGGAAGTGTCATTGAGATTTTTAGCATTTGTGAATTCGACCGCTTTACCATTTTGTTCACTGAAGGCACTCCCATCCGCTGCAAATAGTTTGGTTTTAATGTCGCCTTCTCTCACGTACACAAACTTTTCACCTTCTTTCGCTAGAACTTGAAATTTTTCGTTGCAGGTACTGGTTGACTCAGCAACAACTCTCCACTCCTGCGCAGACCAGGCGATAAAAGAAAGTGACATTAGTGAAAAGAATAAAAACGATTTCATCTTTGACTCCTATTGAAGCAGGTTTATCCTAATTGGATAAAACGCCGAGAAGATACAATAGATAGAACTTTAGAGTCTTTGATCAGTGAGTCGCTATGACCTAAATTTAATCTTTAGATAAACGTAAAATCTTACTTTAATTCGCTCAAAGCCTTTTTGATGCGGACCACAGCTTCACGAATAATATCTTCAGAAGTGGCGTAAGAAAGACGGATGTAGTCTGGGGCACCGAAGGCTCCACCTGGAGTCATTGCAACATGGCCTTGATTCAAAAGATACATACAAAGATCCTTGGCATCTTTGATAACGGTATCACCGAGTTTTTTTCCAAAGTAATACGAAACCTCTGGAAACAAATAAAAGGCTCCACCAGGGTTATTAACTTTAATATGAGGAACTTCTTTCATGAGAGAAATTAAAAGATCTCTGCGTTTTAAAAAAGCATCCTGCATGGGTTTAACGACTGATGGGTCAGCATTGAGTGCAGTGATGGCAGCACGCTGAGTAATAGAGCATGGGCCAGAAGTAAACTGACCTTGAATTTTCACACAAGCAGAAGCTATTGCCTGAGGAGCACCCATATAACCAAGACGCCAGCCGGTCATGGCAAAACCTTTCGAGAGACCATTAATGGTTATCGTTCTGTCAGAAATTTCTGGAATGGATCCGATAGAAAACATTTTCCCTTCGAATGTTATGTGTTCATAAATTTCATCTGCACAAATAAGCACATGAGGATTTTTCTTAAACACTTCACCCAAAGCTTTCAGCTCAGCTTCAGAATACATGGTGCCTGTTGGGTTGCAGGGATTTGAAAACAAGAAAAGTTTTGTCTTGGCCGTAATCGCTTTTTCTAACTGAGCAGGAGTAATTTTAAAATCACTTTTATAATCAGTTGAAAGAGCAACAACCTTTCCTTCGTTTAACATGATCATTTCTGAATAGCTCACCCAATAGGGTGCTGGAAGAATCACTTCATCACCTGGATTCACAACGGCCATAACTAAGTTAATAATCGACTGCTTGGCACCAGTGGAAGCCACAATTTGTGAAGGCTTGTAATTTAGATTGTTATCACGCTTGAATTTATTTGAAACCGCTTCTTGCAGTTCTTTATATCCCGGTACAGCTGTGTAGTACGAATAGTTTTTATCAATGGCATCTTTAGCAGCTAATTTAACAAAATCGGGAGTGGCAAAATCAGGTTCACCAAGACTCATGTTAATAACGTTAATGCCTTTATCTTTTAATTCATTTGCAAGGCGAGACATAGCAAGTGTTTCAGATTCAGCTAATTTTTCTACACGATTGGACAAAAAGTTCATGATTTTTCCTAGGGAGGTTTTACCTCCCTATTTTAGCAACAGATTGTAAAAATGTGTTAATTCTTAATTGAAAATTACCTGTATTGGGCAATGATCAGAAACGGATTTATAACTTAATCCCAATTCCGAAGGTCTAGCATCTTGGCAATCTAGTTTGGCACAATGCGAACCAAAATAAATTTCTTTCACCTCGTCATACATTTCATTTTTTAAAACAATATGATCAAGAATTGAAGACTGATGCTGGCCTGTACTTAAGTTTCCTGCCCAGTAAGCTGTGCAGGAAAGATTCTCAGAAATAGTTCTTAAAGAGGACGAAGTAAGAAATTGAGAAAAATGTGCGAAGTCTTCATCCTGGACGCTGTAGCCAGTAGTATTGAGATCCCCTAAGATAATGAGATTTTGCGAATTATATTTTTTAGCTAATTTTTCAAGAAGTTCATATTGTGCCCAACGCTCCTGCATTGCTGTCGCTGATCCGCCAGCTTTTAGATGAAGTGCAGCAAAGACATAAGTTTGTTTATTTGTTTTATGCTTAAGTGTAACCAAAAATGCAGGTCTTAAATCTCCGCACGAAGTTGTGGTGCTAGAAAAAGTCATGTCCTCAGAAGAACTTATAAAATCAAACACTTTAGGGTCATATATAATTGCAAGCTTTTGCTCTCCAAAACCACCACATGCAGAATTCGCCACAACGTAACCTGGAAGGTTTTCTGCAACAACTTTTTTAAAGGCCGGAAGATTCACGACCTCGATAAAAGTCATCACATCACTTTTAAAGTCCTTTATGATACTTCCAAGCTCGGTAAGATTAGTTTGACCTGCTTCAGGATCGTGGTCAAAATTTCTTATGTTATATGAAGAGATGCTCCAACCGGCCCATGCATGCGGAACTAGAATTAAACTTAAAAGCAGGAAAATCTTAATAAGCACATCCATGTAAAAGATCTGGATAAATTCAATTGTATCCGACCTTTTTTGGCAACTTATTTATACCCGACTAAAACACACTACCCTATGGCCTTCTTAATCTTCTCAATATTTATTGCCGCCTGTGCCGGACTTACCCTAGCACTTTCAAAGTCTTTCATCCGCATCCATGGTGGATCAAAAAATTCTGGATCGTTAGCGTAACGTGGAAAAAAATGCCAATGCACGTGATCAACCACATTACCAAGACTACACATATTCATTTTCTTAGGGCCAAAAGCCTTCTCTATTGCTTTTGAGGCAGTCATCATTTCTTGAAAAAATTCAGTGCTTATGTGATTCGGTAAATCTGTCATTTCACGAAAATGTTCTTTCAAAATCAAAACGGAATAACCGTTATAAAACTGATGTTCACCCAACATCAGGTAGCTATGTTTAAACTCATGGATCAGATAAGGATATTTTCCAGCTTCCGTCAGCTTAACTCTCTCACACAAAGGGCAGCTCATATTGAATCCTTAAGTAAGTATTTTAGTG
Organism: Bacteriovorax stolpii; assembly: GCA_945905815.1. Lineage (GTDB taxonomy): Bacteria > Bdellovibrionota > Bacteriovoracia > Bacteriovoracales > Bacteriovoracaceae > Peredibacter. Next base: position 5,177 of record CAMDQH010000037.1, read on the forward strand.
TGCATCCATCCAGTGAGACTTCTTCTCTCTTCAGAGCAAACCTTCACTTCGTGAGGAAAATCCTCACTTAAAAAAACGATCAGTGAACCTGGCAAGGGTAATATAGTTTTAACAATCTCGTTATTTTTATTATAAATAACTAACTCTCCGCCATAAGATTCTTTCCATTCTTGATGGAGATAAAAAACAAACGAAATTGACCTTGAGGAATCTTTTTCAAAACGGTCGCTGTGTTTAACGTAAAAACTTCCTGATAAATACTTAGCTAGATGACATTCAAAATCTTGTAATCCTAAATAAAAACGTTGATTGAGTTCATTCTGTAAGGATCGAAGAAATTCCATTTCTGGGCCAAGAATACCCGGCGGATGGATAGGGTCTAGCCACTTAATCCAATCACCCCTGATTTCCTCGTTTCTTTGCCTTTGTGTATCTTTCCCAACCTTGGCAGGATTAAACTCTGCGTCAAACAGAGGTGCCATGTCCTTTAAACGTAACTGATCCACAACATTTTGTTGAAAACTCCAACCTTGCTGTTGGACATCCCGAGCTATTTGATCAATCATTTATTAAACCTGCACAAATTTATTATCCATATTATATAATAAATTAAACGATTTCTTAGGAGTTTTCATGAAGATTCTAGCAGCAATGGTTACCATTTTATTTGCCTTCAATTCTTTTGCTAGCTGGAAATCTGAAACTCGTAGCGTTCTCAAAGAATACAAATATGCCTGTGATGATACTCAAGTTACAGTGGATTCGATTGTTGCGAATGATCACATTAGAGGCCACATTAGTGGTTTGCCAACTGAAGCCTATGATAAATTCAAAGTGGTTTTTTATGTTAAAACTAATATCTGGTATGTGCATCCTTACGCTTATTACGAAGGTCAAGAAGAAGGATACAGTTATTCAAATCTGAATGCTGAAGGTGAGTTCCAGGTAAAAACCGTTAAACGTGCTGTACCTTCCAAAGAATTAGCCGTCGTACTTGTGCCTAAATCTTTTAAAATTAAAGCTCAAAAATGGATGCTCAATCCACTGTTTGGCGTTCTTGGAGGCATTCTAAAATATGACTGCTCAAACGTTTTAGTGCCTGGAAACGGTGATTTCTAATCACACCGTTTTAAGTAACCTTCGCATTTGTTTTTTTAGTACTACACTTAGCATTAGTGCCACAACTGCCAGGGATATTGCGAGTCCAATCCAAAACCCTTGGGCTTCTAGATCTGTATAGAAGCCAAGATAGTACCCTAGCGGTATGCCAATAAACCAGTAGCCAATAAAGACTGCAATCGAAGAAGGACGAGTCACACTCAGGCCCCTTAAAATTCCAGACAACGTCACCTGTGCCCCATCGAATAACTGAAAACATGCGACCCAAAACAATAATTTCTTACCCCAATTAATGACTTCCGCATCGGATGTGTAAAAAGACAAAATGGCGTGAGGAAAAAGATAAAAACTAAGACCCATTATTATCGCAAAAAATAGCGCAAGTAGTAGGCTCATTTGTGAAAAGATATGAACTCGTGAAAAATCTTTTTCGCCGTAAGAGTGGCCGACCTTAACAGCGACTGCTGATGAAATAGATAGTGGAACCATAAAGGCAAGGGAGCCGATATTGAGCGCTAAGTTGTTTGCAGCAATTTGATCCTCTGCGAACCTTCCAACAAATAAAGTGACTGAACAAAAGGCCATTATTTCAAAAAATAAAGAAGCTGAAATTGGGGCTCCCACTTTCCAGAATTTTCTCATTAAAGACCAGTCAATTTTCTTGGTCATTTTCCAATACTTAAATGATATGAAAAATAAAACGAAAGACATTACCATTCGACAAATTAAACTCGCCCACGCAAGTCCCGCCTCTTTGAATGAAGGAAATCCCCATGCCCCAAAAACTAATGCATAGTTAAGACCCAAATTGAAAACAGCAGCAGCAATGGCCGTGATATTGGCCGCAAAAGTTTTCTCCTGGGATTGATAAAACTCCTTTATCCCTTGATAAAGACATAATCCAAAAGATGAAAAACTTGTAATGAGAATGTAGGTCATTATAATTCGATTAAGATCAGGACCATAATCAAGCAGCGTCACAAGGAAATAACTTAACAAAGATAAAAGGCAAGACCCCAAAGAAACTAGCAAGCTATAACAAATAATGGTCCAATAAGTTCCTTTAACGTCCTCACCTTTTCCACGCATTTGAGCCAGGATGGGGGCGATTGAAAGCTGCAAACCGAGTACAGAGATCTGAATAGGATTTAAGATAGCAATTGCGAGTCCAATCGCTGCTAAACATTCTCGCGAGTATCTACCAGCAATAATCATGTCACCTGTACCAATCAGCATTAGCCCAATTTGGCCAAAAATAATTGGTCCCGCAAATATCAGGATTTGTTTTAAGGCATCAGGTCGTTTTAAATTTGTCATTATTCTATACTCGATGGGACCTTGATGAATTGATCGAACTCTTCCTGATAAGATAGCAGTCTCGAGTCCTTGATTCTATCAACATAAAGGTTTCCAAATAAATGATCGAGTTCATGCTGAACAACTGTCGCCAAAAATCCTTGTGCCTCTAAAACTTGTTTTTTTCCAAACTCATTCAAATATGTAACGCGAATGTGTTGTGGGCGCTGAACAAAACCGCGAAGACCGGGAACCGAAAGACAGCCTTCCCAATATCCAGCTTCTTCTGGGTTAATCACTTCAATCACAGGATTTATAAAGACAGTAAATGGAAGATTAATCTCTTGCCCATAGCGATTGAATTCTTCTAATTCAATAATGCAAACTTTAAGGGACACACCAATCTGCGGTGCCGCTATCCCGATTCCACCATAGTGTTTCATGGAATCTTTTAAATCCAACACTAACTGACTAAAACTGTCGGAATTAATATCACCCAGCTTTACATCAGAAGCCACCACTCTAAGAATTGGATTTCCCATACGACAGATGGGACGGATCATAAAACTCTCCTGAAATTTGCCATCAACTGAACCTTTTTACTCATGTTTCGCGCTTAGAAACCGATTAGTTTAATACAATAAGGAATTAAAATGTTAAAACTTCTTTTCGCTCTCGCCCTAAATCTTCTCATATCTGTACCTACTTATGCACTCTCTGTAGAACAAAAAAATATCACATTCTCAATTGATACAAAAGCTCTGATGAAAGGTAAAATTCATTACGCATTAGACGTTCTTTCAACGAAAAAATTTAGTAAGAAATACGCCGAACTCTATAGTCTAGATTCTTTAGGCATCCTGCAAGAGCCAAATGTTAAAGTGGTTATTTCAAAATCGGCTTACATTGTAGAAAAGCCCGTAGGTTTTTTTGATCATTTAAATACAATTGACGAAAAATTCATTCATCATGTTTTGGGAAAGCGAAAGATTAACAAAATCTCAGAAAATAACTTCAAGATAATTGTACCAGGATCCGAGGGTTATTCTTACAAGATGCAGACCTACTTTGACTCTGATGATATCAGCACACTTCCAAACTCCAAGGCTGTTCGGGCCGTTACTCAGGCAAAAAACCTTGATGTTATTTCGCAGAGTGCTTCATCCATCACTTACAAAGAAATCACTCATTTTTCAAAGTACTTTGTAGGGGGGATTCAGATCAGTTCGCACATCCCTATAAATGAAAATAAAACGCTTATTTTAAACTACTCCTTGATTGCGGTAAAAAAAGATTACTCCCTCAGAGAAGACTTTAGAATAAGCTATCAATTGGAATCAGAATCACAACAACGTTTAATAAATAGTTTTAAATAAACCGGCCTCATTCATAACACCTACTTTTTATTTATTGAAAATAGTTTTCTGTTAATTTTATCCTTCACTATTTTTTTTTGTTCACCAAGTGCCCTAACCGCTTTTTCAATCGCCAAGGACATCGATTCAAAAAGGCTTGGTCCTTGGGTACTAAATGCATAATCATGATGGGGGTTATGAATGGCCAGACTAGTAAGATAGTTGTGATTTTTATCACAACTTAAACTCACCTGAACACTTGCAGATTGCGATAAGTATCGATTCAATTTGTTCAATTGGTATTCAACAAATTGGTCCATCCAAGGTGAATTATCCAAATTCTCGTAGTGGACTTTAATATTCATAAAAAACTCCTGTTTTAAACATTAACAAATTTTATCAAAAAGGATCGACCTAGGACTCTAAAGAGAAGCTAAAACATCAAAATCAAAATATTTTGGTAACCTTTAATTAGATTCAATTCGGGGGAATATTTACAAGAATTGTCTAAGATTTAGACGGGTGTTCACCTCTGTCCACTTATGAACAGCCTAAGCACTTGAAAACTCAACCCTTTTTTTGGCACCTGGCTTGTATAACCTAAAGCACAAGGTATGCGGGCAAGGAAGTCTACAGACTATAAACAAACAGGGGAATGTTATGAAAATTTCATCAGTATTAGGCTTTCTTGGTATTTTACTAATGGTTCACACTTACAGCTCTTATGCCGCATCAGGCGCCATAGAGTGCAAAACAGCCTTCGGTGAGAAGAGCTTTGTCATAGAAGACGGAAGAATATCTTTCAGTAAAGAGGATGAGGCCGGCGTTAGCCGCTCAATATCTTCAGTCGCAGGCGACTCTGTTCGCACACATACTAAACACTTAGGCTTTATAAAAACGCTTTATATAGACGGTAATAAGCACCGTATCAACGTCCAAAACACACACGCGTTTTCTGACGTTAATGACTACCTTTCAATCACTTCTCCTAAAGGGCACGAGATGACATACCCTCTCAGTTGTCACTCAGTCTAATAGTAGGTCCCCCTGTTCAAAAAAGGGACTATGGCCGGATGCCGGATGTCCCTTTTTTAATTACTTTTCACCTAACAATTGCTAATTTTTAGCATGGGCAAAATCCAGATATTTTCATTTTTTCTCTTTTTTCTAAGCACCACGGCTTTTGCTCGTCCTAGTTCTTACACTGAACTTTTAGACTATATTCAGGAAGCTCCCGATCAAGGCGATACGAATACTTGTTTATTTGTAGCTTCAACTGGGGCGATGGAATTAATTTCCAACAAAGAAAATGGCATTAAAAATCCCAAGCCCTTTGGGCCTTATGACCTTTCCGAATCTTTTGTCATAAATACTGCAGATACAGTTGCTAAGTCTTTTATTGAAACTCCTGTTTTGAGATTCAATAACGGCTCTGCCATTCTTACCAAGGATTGGCCTTACGAAGCCTGGACTGGAACAGCTGTTAATTATTCCGTCTGGAACAGGCACCCTAATTACTCACAATTACCTCGAGTTAAGTTACCTCAAATTGAAACCATTAAACTCTTTCAATATGGCAACCGCTGGGCAACTTATGTTCTGAATGAATCCCATGTCGAACAAATCAAAGAAGCCCTTTGGAAATACAAAAGCCCTATCATCATCAATTACAACGATGAAGACTATTGGCATGTTATTTTGATTGTAGGCTACGATGATAACATTCCTGGCGAATGCTATGATACTGACCCTAAAGAATGCGAAGGTAACATTGGCTCTTTCTATGTCCGCGACTCATTTGGGATAAAAGTTGAACTGCGCGACTATGACTGGTTTCGAGCTAAGGGCAATGCTGCTGCAGTAGTTAAAGCTAAATAATAATTTTCAATAAAAAACAAATCATCATAAAGAGTAGATCATGGATTACAACTTTTCAGAAATTGAACCTAAATGGCAAAAACATTGGGAAGAAAATAAAACGTTCAAAACAGTTTTAGATACAAGTAAACATAAATACTACGTTCTTGATATGTTCCCTTATCCATCAGGGGCGGGTCTTCACGTTGGTCACCCCGAAGGTTATACAGCAACTGACATCATGGCACGTTTCAAACGTATGAAAGGCTTTAATGTCCTTCATCCCATGGGCTGGGATTCATTTGGCCTTCCTGCTGAAAACCATGCCATGAAAACTGGCACTCATCCGGACATCACCACTCAAGACAACATCAAAGTTTTTAAACGCCAGTTGAAGTCTCTTGGTTTTTCTTATGACTGGGACCGTGAAGTTGCGACATCCAATATTGACTACTACAAGTGGACTCAATGGATTTTTGTTCAGCTTTTCAATAAAGGCTTGGCGTATGAATCACACATGATGGTGAACTGGTGTCCAAATCTTAAAACTGTTTTAGCGAATGAAGAAGTTATTGGTGGTAAATCTGAAGTTGGTGGACACCCGGTTATCAGAAAACCGATGAAACAGTGGATGCTCAGAATTACTGAGTACGCTGAACGTCTACTTGAGGATCTTTCTCTTTTAGACTGGCCTGAATCTGTTAAAGAAATGCAGCGAGTTTGGATTGGTAAATCAGAGGGTGCAATTATCAAGTTCAAGGTTCAGAACTCAACTGAAGAAATTGAAGTTTTCACTTCTCGCCCCGACACACTTTTTGGTGCAACTTATATGGTGCTTGCACCTGAGCATGACTTAGTTGATATCATTTCGACTCTTGCCCATAAAACTGAAATCAAAACCTACCGTGATGTGGCCGCACTCAAATCAGATCTGGAAAGAACTGAGTTGAATAAAGATAAATCGGGAACTTTTATCGGTGCCTACGCTCTGAATCCGGCCAACGGAAATAAAATTCCCGTTTATATCGCGGATTACGTCCTTCATACCTACGGCACAGGCGCCATCATGTCCGTTCCTGCTCACGATGACCGTGACCATGAATTTGCTAAAAAATATAATCTACCGATCATTGAAGTTCTGGAAGGTGGCAATGTTGATGAAGCTGCTTTCACTGAAGATGGAGTACATGTTAATTCTGGTTTCTTAGATGGTCTGAATAAAGTCGATGCCATTAAAAAAATGATTGCTTGGCTTGAAGAGAAAAAAATCGGAACCAAGAAAATTAATTATAAGCTTCGTGACTGGCTATTCTCACGTCAGCGCTATTGGGGCGAGCCCTTCCCTATTTTGAAATTTGAAGATGGAACTGTTCGCTGCCTAGATGTAGATGAACTTCCAGTTGCTCTCCCAGCAGTTGAAAAATATGAACCCGCTGGCACGGGAGAATCTCCTCTTGCGACGATTGAAGAATGGGTGAATGTAGTTGATCCTAAAACGGGTAAAAAAGCCAAACGCGAAACCAATACCATGCCCCAGTGGGCCGGTTCGTGTTGGTATTATCTTCGTTTTTGTGATCCAGAAAATAAAACAGAACCATGGAATTCAAAAATTGAAAACTACTGGATGCCTGTGGATCTTTATGTGGGCGGAGCAGAGCATGCAGTTCTCCACCTTCTCTATTCTCGTTTTTGGCACAAAGTGCTTTATGACCTTGGTCTTGTTTCAACGAAAGAGCCATTTCATAAATTAGTAAACCAAGGAATGATCTTGGGTGAAGACGGCGAGAAGATGAGTAAGTCTCGTGGCAACGTAATTAACCCTGACTCTGTTGTGACAGAATACGGTGCAGATGCTCTTCGTTTATATGAAATGTTTATGGGCCCATTGGATAAAACTAAACCATGGTCAATGAATGGAGTTAAGGGAGTTTATAACTTTCTTAATCGCGCAAACCGTTTCTTCTTGGATCCAAAAAATTACACCGACCTTGAGGTTGAACCAACAATTAACGTTAAAGAAATGCATAAGATGATTCAAAAAGTGACTGAAGATATTCAGGAGCTTCACTTCAATACAGCAATTTCTCAAATGATGATCTATCTGAATCAACTTTATAAGAGCGGTAAAGTCTCTCGTCAGAGTGCCGAGAAATTTGCTCTTGTGCTCAGTCCTTTTGCTCCCCATCTTGCTGAGGAGATCTGGCAGCACCTAGGTCACACTAAATCCCTTGCCTACGAAGCTTGGCCTACGTTTGATGCTCAATTGGCCAAGGATGAGCTAATCACCATTGCGGTTCAAATCAACGGTAAGACACGGGCAACCTTTGAAGTTGATCCAGACATTTCTAAAGATCATTTTATGGCGATTGTGAAGGCCGATCAAAAACTAGAAAAGTATTTGCAGGGCACGATTGTTAAAGAAATCTATGTTCCAGGGAAAATTTGTAACTTTGTAGTTAAAGAATAATTATCTCTTACAGACTTTTTTAATATCAGAATCACTTTTATCTTTATCGACGTAATAAAGTTGAAAGTATTGATTAGTCTCATGGCCATCACCTAGAAATTGACCAATGCTTATTTGACCATTCTGGCCACTGACTGGTTCTCCCTTACTGTAGGCTTCATACTCAGTATCAATCATGTAGACTTGTTCAGCCTCTTCACGGTCTATTTTTAAAACAAGCTTTAAAAGCCGATCTTTAGACCTAACACCAAAAGATTTATTTTCAACCTGCCAGTCTTCCCAGTTAATTCGAAATAAAATTTCTTCTTTTTCACAAACGAGAAGCTGTTTTCCAGCGAGGAGAAAATCATGAGCGAGAGCAGACAGTGAAATGAAACTTAATAGGAGCAGGAGGAGAACTTTAACCATGAATTATTATACTCCAATGGCTAAGGGCCAAAAGACTGGCAACAGTTTAGGGGCATTCATTACAAGGGTGGCGGTGAGAGGTTAAGTGTTAAATTTGATGTCGGATAGGCCACGTCATACAACACATATCCGTTACCTTGCTGAATAAGATCTAAAAATGTTTGTTCTGATTGATCTAAGGTTCCCGATTCCAAAAGAGACAAACTTGCAGTGCAGGCACCTTGGCAGCCATTTCCTGGCAAAGAAATCCCCAACTCATCTGCTTTCGTTGCAATGTATTCTTCGTCTTCTACGCAAAATGAAAAATCAGCGGAACCGTCAGCGGGGTAGTCTGCAATTGTCACTTCCCAACCAGAACCAAAGCACCCACTTCCACCTATGACATTTATCGCAATCAGTACTGATTTATCTTGGGCCGTCTCGAAGTCTAATATTGTAACGATAAAATTACCACTCAAGGTCCTTAGTGGAACGCCATAAATTTCGCATTCTGAAGAAATTGAAAAACCAGCATCAATTAACTCTTTAGGAATCGAACAGGTGAAATTGTTATCATGAGTAACGAACTTAGCAGGTGAAAAAGAAGCATAATCAGCAAGACCTACGTTATTTATACTTGAGTAAGTTATGTCTACAGATTGGCTTCCAGATGTAACAGTACAACTATCACCACACCCTACGTCGAGCTTCTCTTGGCAGCCGTAAAGCGAAACGAGCGAGAATAAAATTAAACATAACGATCGCATATCGAATTTATCGGGTATTTTGGCGATTTACTTTAGAAATTGGTCAAAGTGCCAGCTTTTTGTGGCATCTTATTTTTGATTAAGGAGTTGGGTTTTTGGTTGCGATAGTGACATCGCAGGCATCACGCTTACAGATAAAAGTGTATCTAAAAATATTTCTGCTCGTCCCATCAATCGCCTGACCATAAAGCCTCTCAAATGAGTAGAAACTTTTAATCTCACTTCCATATGAAATTGCTTCACGTAATGAGTTTACGATCGTGGGATCAATGATTTTAAACAGAGTTTCTTCTCCGGCAAAATCTTTATTTGAAATATCTAATTCACAAGATTTAAAACTTGGAATAGTAGCTTCCCCGTAATAATCGGCCTGACACTTAATAGAGAATGAAGCTTTTTTAGTATTTGGAAAAAGGTAATGTTTGCGAACAAACCCTTCGTGATTTTCTGATCTCACTAAGGAAGCAGGAATATTTCTAACCAACGTTTCAAGTTTGGCTTGATCAAACGTATCCACAGGAATCTTCGCAGCTAAAGAAACGGCAGGGATCATCAAAATTATAAAAATCAATTTCATGGAAAAACAGTAACAAAATGATTTAGTACTGTCATGCCTAGACCTGAGAGGACTGGAATAGTGAGATTATCATCTACATTGAAGGCCGATACTAACTCAGACAATGCACCAATCAAACCGGCCACTACAGCGAAAATCAGAATGCGATTTCCTAGAGTCGAGTGGTTCATGGTGTAGAACAAAGTGATGAGGTAACAGGTAAAAAATCCTGCTACGGCACCTTGAAGTGATTTATTTGGCATAATTTTGTCTTTTCCATAAAGAACACCAAAAAATGAAGAAAGAGGATCGGAGAAAACCAGAAACATGACAGAAAGAATGGCGATATTGCGGTTATAAAAAAACAGAGAGAGTGAAACACCGAGGGCATAAAAAGGAAGCCCGCTTAGTCCCTCTTTTTCAGAACGACGCATCAATGGGCCAGCAAATTTTATAACGAAGTGGTTAATTATTGGGTAACGAGCACGGGTTATATCCAATACGAAGCCAGCAAGAGCGATGGCCAGTACAATAAATCCCCAAAATTGTTGATCTTGTGGCGATCTTGTAAAGAGAACAAGACCGATTGACCCAGTTAAAATATGCCAAATTTTGCGAAGAAGATGAAGATCTGATCTTTTGTGAAGAATTTTATCTAACGAAGAATCATAATTTTGTGTTTGAGCTACCGACATCCCTGCTCCTTATGTTCATAGAGGATAAACAAATTTCCTCGATATCTATATTAGCTAGTTCAAACAATGTAATGGATAAGGCTTTAAGCGTCTAGCCTTCAGGTAAGCTTTTACCACTCAAAGCCTATCTGGCGAAAATCATTAAATAAATAGCCTTCCCAAACCCTGAAAGAGCTACATATAATTTTGTATCGGGAATTGATAAATGATGAATAATGAAATGGACATGGAAGCCCTGCTTCCAAGTTCGAAAAAAATTTGGGCCGTTGGTGGTGGCAAGGGTGGAGTAGGCAAGAGCCTAGTTTCGGCAAATGTTGCCATTTGTCTGGCATTAATGGGCAACAAAGTTGTGGCCGTTGATCTTGATCTTGGTGGAGCAAACCTTCACACTTGTCTGGGCCTACCTATTCCATCAGTAACTCTTTCTGATTGGGTCTCAAAAAAAATTACAAACTTTGAAGACCTTTTAGTTTCTACTCCAATTAATAATCTCAAGATTATAAGTGGCGCTCAAGATGAACTCGGTATGGCCAATCTTAAGCATATGCAAAAGAATCAAATTATTAGAAAACTTGGTGATCTAGATGCAGACTACATTTTGTTTGATCTAGGTGCCGGAACTGCTTTCAACACGATCGATTTTTTCATCACTGCGGATAAGGGTATTTTAGTTGTTCTTCCCGAACCAACTTCAATTGAAAACACTTACCGCTTTATTAAATCAGTTTTCTATCGCCGCTTAAAGATGATTGAGGGCGTAGCAGAACTTGAACCAATGATTCTTGAAAGCCTGAATGCCAAAGTAACTTCAGGCAGTTCTGCTTCTCCTGCGGATTTAATCAAGAGAATCACTGACTTTAATCCAGAAGTTGGATTAAGAATTAAGACAGAGATGGCCCAGTTCAGACCTAATCTCATTATAAACCAAGTACGCTCGCAAGCTGATATCGATATTGGGTATTCAATTCAAAGTATTTGTCGCAGATATTTTGGAATTGAAATGACTTTTCCAGGTTACCTAGATTACGACCAGTCAGTATGGCAGAGTGTGAGAAAAAGAAAACCACTTCTGATTGAATATCCAAATTCAAAATTAGTTACTAATTTTGATCGGATTGTTCATCGGTTAATTGAATATTAGAGGATCCCTAGGAATGGATGCTGACCATAAAAATTGCTATGACGTATTAGAAATTTCTTCTAATGCTTCTCCACAAGAAATTGAAAGCGCTTACGTTAGGGCAAAAAATGCATATTCTGGCGATAGCGTTGCGCTATATTCATTAATGACTAAAGATGAATGTGATGCCGTCTTAGAACAAATTGAAGAAGCATATTCAGTAATTGGATTTCCTGAAAAACGTCGCGAATATGATCGTTTAAGAGGATTTAACCAATCTGGTTTTGCGCAAAATTATAGCATCGAGCCTTCGCACGGAAAAAGTGCTTCCGAGAATCTCACAAAAGATTCAGTACAATACGAAGATTATGGATCAAGTCTGATTGAAGCTAAAGTTTCTAAAATTTCTGCGCAGAAAAAATTTGGTCTAGATTACGAAGAAAATGCTGAATTTGATAAAACGATATCGGAAAGTACGTACTTCACAGGTCCGTTTCTCAAAAAGATCCGAGAGTACAAGAATGTCACGATTGAGCGAATGGCCGAGATGACTAGGATTTCAAAAACTCACATTGGCGCTCTTGAGAATGAAGATTTATCAAAACTTCCGGCAGATGTGTACGTTCGTGGTTACGTTTATCAGTACGCAAAAGTTCTCAAACTTAATCCGGAAATAGTTGCTGCAAGTTTTATCCTGAATTTCAAGAAGCTTAAGAGCCAAAAATAATGGCAAAAACCCCCAACGAAAATGATGATATCGAAATTACTGTTACGCTCGAAGATCGTGAAGAATACAAACGCCTAGATGTTTACCTTACTGCTAAGTTTTCACAATTCTCTCGTTCCACAATCAAAAGACTTTTTGATAGTGAAGATATTTCAAGTGACACCATCTCTTTAAGCCTTAACAAAATGCCTCCAGCAGGTACTGTTATTGAGATTGAAGTTCCTCCACCAATTCCTTCTGATTTGCAGGCCGAAAATATACCTTTAGATATTTTATTCGAGGATGCGCATTTAATTATAATCAATAAACCTGCTGGACTTGTAGTTCACCCTGCTCCTGGCCATTACACAGGCACTTTGGTGAATGCAATTCTTTACCACTGTCCGGATTTAAAAGGTATTGGAGCAGAGAAAAGACCAGGTATTGTTCACCGCTTAGATATGGGAACTTCTGGCGTCATGGTAGTAGCCAAAGACCAAGCAACTCATGAGGGTCTGGCGCTACTATTTTCAACACACGACATAGAACGCAAATATGAAGCGCTTCTTCTGGGAAATCCCAATGGAAGTTCTGGTATGATCACTTCTACAATTGGAAGACATCCAACGAATCGCCTTAAAATGATGGCCAATCCCAAAATTGGAAAAAAAGCCGTTACACATTTTAAAGTTATAAAACGCTACGATGCCTGCACTCACGTTGAACTCAAACTCGAAACAGGTCGGACACATCAGATCAGAGTGCATATGGCCCAACTCGTGAAATGCCCGGTTATCTGTGACAGCCTTTATGGTGCTGGAGCAAATGGAATGAATAGACTTCCAAAAGAAGTCAGGGCCCTTCTTGAATCATATCCCTATCAGCTACTCCACGCCAAAGAACTTGGTTTTATTCATCCTATCACAAAAGAAAAGCTGCACTTTAGTGCACCACCACCAGAAATCTTCCAAGCAGTGATCCGTGCTTTATAGTCAGACGCTCGATAAAGGTCGATTTGAGACGTGGTCCACTAAGCCAGAGATAAATTTTTATCAGGTAACTCAAGTTCATGGTGTAGAGATCGTAAGGCTGGAGACTTTACCCACTGAAGCTGATGGAATGATGGTTTCATGGCATGACTTGAATCAACCTTTAGCAATTAAAACTGCCGACTGCATGCCGATAGTTGTTGAAGGTGAAAAAGGTGTAATTTTTCTTCATGCTGGGTGGAAAGGACTGGCGGATGGAATTTTAAAACGACCGGAAATGGCCTTGATTAATCCTCAACAAGTTTTTATTGGCCCCAGCATTCATGTTTGCTGTTTTGAGGTATCACCAGATTTTAAAGAAAATTTTAAGCACAGCTCTTTCTTTAAAGTATCCGAAGGGAAAATCTATTTTGATTTACAACAGGAAGCCAGTCGGATTTTAAAAGAAGAATTTCCTCATATTTTAGTTAGTATTGCTCCTGTCTGCACTTGCTGCAATAATAAATTTCATAGTTTCCGCAGAGATAAAACTAAAAACAGAAATTGGAATCTTTACATAAAAGGATAGTCGCCCATGGAAAACAAGAAAGGTTTAACATTAAATGGCATGACCGGATTAAATTTCCTCTTCATCCTAAACGCAGTGGCCATGATCAGCGTTAGCATTTATTTAACAACTCATTTTTATAGCACTCTCTATCCAACCCAATTGGGGCAATCAAGCAGCCTTTGTAATATTTCAAGTTTCTTTAATTGTGATGCTGCAACTTACTCGAAAGCCGCCAGCCTTGTAGGAGTTCCAACCTCATTTTTCGGAATTATTGTAGGACTTCTATTTCTTTTCTCAAGTCTCATGCCATCGGAGGCCTTAGAAAAAACATGTAGTGCTGTATCAAAATATAATTTTATTGGGTGTATTTTATTTTTTATTTTTTCTTTAACTGTTTTGGGAAGTCTCTGTCCATTTTGCACTCTTTATTACGTTCTATCGGGCATTGCATTTTTTCTTTTTTGGAGATTCGGAATGAATACATGGATACCAGATATTAAAATTTCATCTGCATGGAGTGTTTTATTAATCGGTGGTGCTATATTCATGCACCAAACAACTTCAGGAAAAGAAGATCTGCGCTCTAAGCTTAATGTAAGTATCGTTAAACAATTCAATACGATGAGCAGCCTGGCAGATCCGACTCAGGAGTCTCCATTTAAAATCCACATGTCGACAGCGGCATTTGCTGAAGCCCCTATCCGAATTTCTGTATTTTCAGATTTTGAATGTCCATTTTGCAAAATTGTGGCCGAACAGATGCCAGAACTAGCACGTCGCTATCCTGGTAAAGTAAATATTCAATACTTTTACTTCCCACTTGATGCGAAATGTAACAGCAATGTTAAGGGCCGTTTTCATGAGAATGCCTGTGATGCTGCTTATCTTGCGGCCTGTGACGCCAAGAAGTTCCCAGAACTTCATGATGAAATTTTTGCGAATCAGGAGAAATTAAAAACTGGCGCACTTGTGGATATTGCCAAGAAGCATGGACTAGAAAGTTGTATTGCAAATGAAGAGAATAAGAATAAAGTTATTCAATCAGTGAATGCGGCCACTCAATTTAATATAAAATCAACTCCAACAATTATTTTAAATGGTAAGAAAATCGAAGGTACTATTCCTAATGGTCAATTCTTTGCCATTTTTGATGATATTTTAAGTAGCACTAAAAAATAATCATGATTGAAACCCATTGCCATCTGGATTACCTGAAAGCCGAACCGCTGGAAGAAATCCTAAAAAAAATTAAAGAAGCTGGAATCACGAAGATCGTCACGATCGGCGTGGATCCAGACAATTTAGATAAGGTGATGGAGCTTTCAAACACATACAGTGAAATTTATTTCACTCAAGGTATTCATCCACACGACGCTAAAGAAGCCACAGACGTTGAATTCAATAAGATTATTGAACGGGCCTCTATGCCGAAGATGGTCGCCGTTGGAGAAATTGGTCTAGATTACCACTACAACAACTCCCCTCCTGAAATTCAGAGAACTGTTTTTGAAAAGCAACTTCAGCTCGCCTGTGATCTTGATCTCCCGGTAGTTATTCACACGAGAGATGCCGATGAAGACACGAAAGCAATCCTAAAAAACTTTTCAAGCAAACTTAAGCGCAAAGGTGTGGTTCATAGTTTTACTTCGACTATTGAGCTGGCAGAGTTTGTTTTAGGTGAAGGTTTCTATATCGGTTTTAATGGGATCATTACCTTCAAGAAAGCCGAAGGAGTTCAAGAAGTAGTTAAGATAACACCGATTGAAAGAATACTTTTCGAAACGGATTCTCCTTTCTTAACGCCTGTTCCTCACAGAGGAAAAGAGAATGCACCTTTTTATCTGCCTTTTGTAGCCGCTAAAATAGCGGAACTTAAAAATCTTGATTTAGAAAAATTAAAAATTCAAGTTCTTCACAATTCGCTTCAGTGTTTCCATAAGTTAAATTAAGGATTTTATGAAATTGCTCCTTTTAAGTTTATTTTTAATAGACTCCGTTATGGCTTCAGACTGGACAGAAAAATTAAAACTTCCTACCGGATTTAAAATAGATAAAGTCATTCAAGTACCGGGCGCACGCCAGATGGCAATATCACCGAAGGGAACTCTTTATGTGGGAACCATGGATCAAGGTGTCGTGTACGCCATCACTCCTGAAGGGAAAGTCTCAACCATTTTTGAGAAACTCAATCTGCCTCAGGGAGTGCTTTGGCACAATAATGAGCTTTATGTTTCCGAGATTCAGCGAGTCTCTAAAGCCAAAAATCTTGAAACGAAGCCTACACTTGAAACAGTTAAAGATTTTCCTGATAGAAAATGGCATGGATGGAAAACTCTCGGTGAGGGCCCTGATGGTAAGCTTTATGTCCCGGTTGGAGCACCTTGCAATGTATGTGAAGAGAAACTTCCTTTCATGGCCATCCACCGCATGGATTTTGATGGAAAAAATTTCGAAACCGTCGCACAGGGAATTAGAAATACTGTGGGCTACACGTGGCATCCTGAAACCAAAGACCTTTATTTCACGGAAATGGGACGGGACCTTATGGGTGACAACATTCCACCAGATGAAATCAATGTAATTAAAGGAAAGACTCCACACTTTGGTTTTCCTTATATTCATGGAAAAAATATTCCAGATCCGAAGTTATTTTTGAAACTGCCGAAAGGTTTGGTCGTTACTCCTCCTTTGTATGAAATTCCTGCTCATTCAGCTCCCATCGGAATCTCCTTCTTTCCAAAAAATAACTATCCGAAAGAATTTCATGACTGCTTTTTAGTTGCAGAGCATGGTTCATGGAATCGTTCCAGTAAGTCTGGGTACCAAGTGACTAAAGGGTGCTTAAAAGACGGAAAGATTTCGAGCTATGAACCTTTCATCACAGGTTTTAAAGAAGGTGAAAAGGCGTTGGCGCGGCCAGTGCATTTTCTTTTTCTGGATGATGGAAGTTTTTATCTGAGTGAGGATGAGCCGGGAACGATTCTGCATATTCGCTACAAAAAATAATACGTCATTATTTTCTGAGTCCAATTTTCTTACGCTTAGGATGAAGTGCGGGACTCTTTCTTTTTAATTGTGAGCGATGTCTGATCAGATGGGCGCACTCTAATACACTAGATTAATGAACAAACTTTGAATTTTAAGACAAACAATTTGTGATCAGTGCAAATCTACCCCCCTGTCCTCAGGAGGAAATGTAAAAATGAAAAATATATTAATAGGAATTCTCACACTCAGCTCACTTTCGTGCTTTGCGACTCAAAGTCTCACAGAAGGTGAAATAAAACAAATTACCAAGGCGACCCAAGAGTATATGAAAGTCGGTCATGCTCATTGGATATGTGATGATAAAGTTGTGGCCGAAGCTCGAATTGATTTGAGTGATGAAGTTTCTCAAAATGATCAGTTCTTAGTCACTCATGGCAGTATCACATTTCGATGCCAAGGCCAAACGAAGTGGGAAGATGGTGAAACTTGTGAGTTTAATAAAAATACGTCAGTCAAAGATTCGTTATGGACGAATGAATATTGCGATACTTAATATTTTGCAAAATAGTTCGTTGTTTTTCATATCTGAAAATAAAAAATCATCTTTTTGAAATGAGTTATCCTTCATCCTTTTATAAATTATTGTCGCCGACATAATGTATAGGAGGATGAAAATGGAAGAAATTACTATAAGTAAAATCGAGAAAATGATTTACGTGATCCGTGGCCAAAAAGTTATGCTGGACTCTGAATTGGCAGAGCTTTATGGAGTTACGACAAAGCGTTTAAATGAACAGGTTCGAAGGAATCCTGACCGCTTTCCAGAGGATTTCATGATTGAGTGTAATTCTCATGAGTTGGAAGTTTTGCGGTCGCAATTTGCGACCGCAAAGTCGTCAAGTATTTGGAATTACAAAAGAAGAACTCCACCCATGCTTTTTACTGAAAATGGGGTAGCGATGCTTTCCACTGTCTTAAATAGTCCAACTGCCATTCATGTGAATATTTCCATCATGAGGATTTTTACCAAACTTAGAAGTTTTCTTTTGATGGAAGAGAACTTGAACAAGAGAATGGATAGACTGGAATCAGGGACAAATAAAATATTTAAGGTTGTTTTTGAAAAACTTGATGCTTTAGAAGAATCCACCCCGGCCCAGGCCTAGTCGAAAAAAAATAGGGTTAGATACACCTTAATGTCTAAGCTTCAACAAATCCCTTCGCATAATAACAAAATAAAGGCTTCTCGGTATTCGGCGCAGAAGTCCCATGAACCATGCTGGAATCGTTGGAAAATATAAATGCGTCTTGCGATTGATAATCGCTTTATAAATTGTTTCTGCTGCCACTTCCTGATTCATCAGAAAGGGCATCGGGTGGGTGTTCTTGCTAACAAAAGTAGTGGCGATAAATCCGGGATGCACACAAGTGACGTTGATCCCCTGCTCTTTTAAATCCACTGCCAGACCTTCGCAGAAAGTTGAAACAAAGGCTTTACTGGCACCATAGTAACTCATGCCCGGTAATCCATTAAGTCCGGAGAGAGAACTGACGCCCACAAAATGGCCATGCTTTTGATTTAAAAAATGAGGAAGAGCGGCACTGAAAGTGTGAATAACTCCGAGAACGTTCACTTGGGTCAACTGCTTTCCTTTTTGAGTATCAGGAATGGCAGTCTTAGGCATATTCAGGCCTGCATTAGCGATGACAATATCAACGCCTCCAAAATCTTGGGAAAATTTATCAATCGCATTTTTAAGAGCGAGTTCATCTGTCACATCCGCAACGTAGTAACTAAAACCTTTTGGTAGATCCCCTATTTCTGATGGAGATTGAAATCCACAAACTCCGACCTGACCTCCGGCCTTCACAAAAAGTTGGCCAAGAGAATTGCCGATACCCGTTGCTCCACCAGTGATAAAAACTCGCATACTGTTACTCCTCAATCTTCAGACCACTCAACATTTTCGCCATACTTGTTTTAGGCTCGGCCGTATTTTTATTTTTAGGCTGTGAAGGTGGTGGGGTTACAATTTTGGCTTCATGCCTTTCTTCAATCTGCTCTTCTTCCTGAATATATTCAGGATAAAAAGGCAGATCCGACTTATAAACGATTCGGTCCAGATGTTTTACAAAGCCAGACCAGTTTCCAGTAGATGAATCATTTCTTTTAATCATCTCCAAAGTTCCCATTTTGGAGTCCATCATATCAATCAAATGTACTAAATAAGCTTCAGATGTTTGAGGGATTTTAGGTGATCCATAAGCATACTCTCCATGGTGAGAAAGCAGAATATGTTTGATATGCATTTTCGTATAATGAGGAAAATTCTTGATTTTGTAAGCATAGCGGTCGACGATTTCTAGTCCCTTTACCAAATGCCCTACAAGTTTTCCTTCTTCAGTGTATTCAACGTTTATTCCATCAGTAAGCTCATAGATTTTACAAAGATCATGGAGAATACAACCGGCAACAACATAGTTGTCATTGACTCTATAGTGCCGTGATAAATTCACGGCAAGGTGAGTACAAGAAAGGATGTGTTCAAGTAAACCTGATCTGTAAGCATGATGAATAGACTTCCCGGCCTGCCAAGTTTTGAGTCGGCGAGAGATTTCACCATCTGTTATGATATTTCTGATCAAGTCGCGAATATAGACATCAGATAGATTATCCACGATACCTAAAAGTTCTTTAAACATGACTTCAGGATTTTGACCCGACTTCATGACAAAATCTTCTTCATTCACTTCTGAGCTATTCATCTTTTCAATAGAAGTAATAATAAATTGCTTACGGCCTTGGAAAAAATTCAATTTTCCACGAACTTTTACGAAAGAGTTTTTACTGATATTTTTTTCGACTTCTTCTGAATACTGCCAAAGACGTGCTTCAAGGTCCCCCGAGGCATCGGAAAGAATGACATTGAAGTACTTCCTTCCATCCTTTCCTTCCATGGTATTGAAGATTTTGACCAAAAAAATGGACTCAATTTCTTCTTTACCATGAAGATCAGCTACAAAAAGTTTACTCATCGGAAAATTCCTTGTGGAGGACGGCAGAACATCTAGCGTCAAGTACCTAAAATAAGGATTTCAGGCTACATGGATTTATATGAATCCGCTACCCAAAACAACTGATAGGGAGTATGGTCCAAGTGCTTAAATTTCTACTTTATAAAACCAAATTAATAGTCCTGTCCTGTGACATGAGGAGTCTTATGAAAAATGTAAAAGTTGGTATTAACGGGGTTGGACGAATTGGACGCACTGTCTTGCGCGCTTACTTTGCCAGAATTGCTAAAAACATCGACACCAATATTGAAATCGTTGCGATCAATAATCCTGGAGATGCAAAGCCTTATATCCATCTTTTAAAATACGACTCACTTCACGGAAAACTTGAAGGAGAATTTGGTTTTAACAAAGAAACATCTGAGATCAACTACCTTGGAAGAAAAATAAAGTTTTTCAGTGAACGCAATCCAGAAGAAATTGACTGGTCTGCTTATGGCACTCAAGTAGTAATCGATTGTACCGGTATTTTCAAAGACAAACCGAAATTGGGTTTACACATGAGAGGCACAGTTAAAAAAGTTATTATGTGCGCACCAGGAAAAGATCTAGATGGCACATT
>CAMDQH010000038.1 GCA_945905815.1 Bacteriovorax stolpii
GGTGAAGTCACGTATCAAAGATCCACGGCTGCCGTTCTTAATCGCGATCCGGCAGCCGATGGGATATTATTTTTTCTTAGCTTTTTTCTTAACGACTTTCTTTGGTGCTGATTTTTTTGCAGGTGTTTTTTTAACAACTTTCTTAACAGCTATTTTTTTAGCAGGAGCTTTTTTAACCACTTTCTTAGCTACTTTTTTGGCAGGAGCTTTTTTAACAGCTTTCTTTGCTACTTTTTTAGCAGGAGCTTTTTTAACAACTTTCTTCACTGCTTTTTTAGCAGGTGCTTTTACGGCCTTAGGGGCCTGTACAACAGGTTTTGTTGCTTTAGGTGTCTCAACCTTAGCAGGAACAGCAAGATCAGGCTTATCAACTAGTTTTTGGTATTCAACCAATAAAAGATGATAAAAATCCCATGAATTTTCAACTTTTAGCGTTTTCAATTCAGTACTAAATTTTTGCCACAAACTAAGGTCTTTATTTTTAAATTGCGCCACTAAATAGATACATTTCTGAACCAAATCTGCTTTGTGATGATCGGAAATCTCATTAGGGAATGTCATAAATTCTTCTTTTTCTAAGGGTTGATCCAATAATCCTACCTCTCAAAATTGACGCTGCCAAGCGAAGACAATTGGATTTTTGTCAAATTTCATTTGGCTAAACTTTAATTTTATTGGCCCAGAGCGATCGTTTCAAATAATAAAGACAAATTTATAAACAATGAGAAGATCACGCCGTAAGAAAGACCGACCATGACATCGGAACCCAGGACCCGAACAGGTAACAGGTGCAAAAGCTGCCCTGAAATTGGGTGATAAATGTCACCAAGGTCAGAAGAGGACCAGCTAAATACCTTATTCCACATTAAAAGAGTTGGCATCATTCATGCTTTAGAGCTTGTAACAAAGAGAGACGCTAGGATGGTGACTCTCAAGATGCTTACAGGATGTAAGACCAACATTAATAAGGATTATTAATATGAACGCACTAGCAATTCAAAGCACCGTAACAAGCATTTCTGAAGAAGCCAAATCACACATTGAAATTCTCAGCGAACTTCTCAGAGATATAGACCTTGAAGCTCGCATGATGACTTTAATTAAAGCAGAAGAATTCATTCAAGAGAAAGTGGTAAATGAGCTTCAACTGCAATCGATTCGGGTTGATCTGGAACTCGAGCTTAAAAAAGTGAGAAAAATGATATTCATGGTTGAGAAGGCGCAGTATGTGCTGGAGACAGCACTTTAAACCATCATAGCTAATAGTGATATCGCTCCATAGGTGCTTGAGTCAATTCTAGAATCAAATTATTTTGATTCACAGTTAGATGACCATGATTGCTTTCGAGGATATCACTAAACTGCTTATGATCAATTTTATCACCCACTTCCCCACTGGAATCCATAAAATAGATGTTCAGTTTCCCCGATTCTTCGGTCGCTACAATTTGGATCCATTTATCTTGCAGATTGGTAAGTCTTTCAATTGACTGGTTTATAAGATTTACAACCAATTGCTCTAACTGACCTTTGCATCCTTTAATTACTTTATACTCAATACCTTTTAACTTCAATTCAATGCCGTGATTCCTTAACCTCTGTCCAATTAGTTTAAACACATTATCCATCAAGTCCGAGAGGTCAATAAACTCTTCCTTTTCGGCATTGTCTGGGTAGAGAACTTTCCTAAATGCAAGAACGCTGGCCGCGATACGTTCAGAAGTTTTTAACAAAACGTTGAGTACCTTTTCCTGATCTGGATATTGATTTCTTTTCAACATTTGACTTAATCGAACCATTATAATCATTAATGCATTATTGATTTCGTGAGTAACACCTGCAGCAAGTAAGCGAAGCTCATTGAATTCAACTTCTTTTAATTTTATCGCTTCAGATTTTTCAAAAAATTCAGCACGCATATTTTTGCGCTGCTTGAAGCCAGCAATAAAAAAGCTTAATGCGAAGGCCAGGAGTATATAAGAAATGATGTTTATATAAAATTCCATGACGCTATTTTATACAAGTTTTTTATATTAGTTGAATTGATTTAGGCCTAAGGATATCAGACAAGGATCGGTATTATTCTCTGGCCACACATCGAACTGAAGCAGCATCTCTAAGGTTATCCCCGGTATCCGTCTTCTCTTCAAATCCATCCCAGAGATAAACGCCTACGGCCCTTGCTCGTCTTCTTTTTGTTTTTTTTGATAAAACCGGAGTTGAAGACCAATATGAATGCTCCATATTTGGAAGTGCGGCCTTAATACCATGAGCTGCCGCCTCTTCGAGTTCTCGGATGGTGGGAAGTCGCCATTTGAGAGAATTTAACAATTGATATTCGGAAACTTCACCGGAGCATGCCTTTTGAGAACCATATTGATTAAAATCCATACCAATACGATCTCCCCAGATAAGTTTTGATTTCATATCCTCATAGATGGCAGATCCTTTTTCTGACAGTGCCACTAAAGCAAAAGTGCCTTTTTCCTGTGCGCAATCTTTAATACGTTCTTGAATAGTGTGGCCTTGGAGACCGCAAGGCTTAGCGTAGGTGGAGGTCGCGATTAGAAAAGGGAGTAAATAAAAAAATCTCATTCCTTATTATCGACTAAATAATGATAAACTTGAAGGCTAAAGATATTTGGCCTATCTCTTAGGTAAGAGACAGGCCAAAACTAAGACTAATCGATAGTTAAATATTCAACTTCGCAACGAACTTTCTTGATTTCATGGGTAAAACGACATGAATTAGTTGGGTAAACTCTAGTCGGTTTAAAAATTGGACAAAAATGGATTTAGAAATAACCATGGGTACAGGTTTGGCCATTCAACATTATGGTTGTTTTTGATTTCAATCGATTGAATGACTTTAATCTAAGCTCAGCGCCACCAGCGATTTCAGTTTTAATTTTCGACTATGCCCGAAGCGTCCCATAAAATGACCCGCGTTGCTTGAAAAATCAGTAAAGACTCCGTTCACTTGAACAGACCCTTGTGGTGAAAGAGCGAAGCTTTCATGCTTAAGGCGAGCAAAGTGGTCCATGCCCCAAGGGTCCTGAATGTGCAGACGATCACCATCAAAGCCTTTAATCACAACGGCGTGTACATTGCCTGCATTTTGATACGAGATTTTTTTTATTCCATTAACGGTAGTTTCATTTTTTTGGAGCGCATCTACCACGGTAAAGAATCCAGATTTTTTAGATTTAATTAAATTAATTATATCCTGATTTGAAACATAATCATTCTGCGGCCATGAACTTTGTAGTGTCAGATATAACCCCTTATGGGCCACGGTGCTTTGAAAATAGTAATCAAAAGCATAATAGATACTATACAGAGAAGTTCCTCCGTTTCTAAAGTCAGTAGACGCATCTACACCAATCTCATAGACAGTTTCATACCAGGGCCTTGTGTCAACACTCTCCAAGAACGAGTTATTAAGACTTGTTTGCCAATTTCGCTCCTTCAAAACTGCTGTTAGCAACATGGCAGCTGACGTAGGTGCGCAAAGCCCTGCGTCGGTATAATTCGAAACTCCTATTTTGTCTCCGACATATGCTTCGAGAGCGTCGGCATTTTGTATATAAACGGGCATGTTTGCATAAAAACATCTATAGGCAGACTGACAGCGTGAATGAAGTGTATTGGTTGCTGTCGCGACTGGGGCATTAGGGGTGGCGATGTTATTGGCATTTGGTACTGCTACAGAATTATCAATGAGAGAGCGAGAACGGATATTGTCCTGGCACGACACAAGAAAAAGGAGTGGTAAAATTACAAAAGGATTCATGTGCCCATTTTAAATGCTGGTAGCAACTTGTCGTAGGTCTTTATTGATTTGCTAGGATTTCGATACTTTAAGGTCATATCCATAAGTATTACTGCCTCAAAAAATTGCGGTGTGAGATAATCCTAATATGAACAGGAAAAGGACCCTCAGTCTTGCTCTTTTTTTTGCATTAAGCGCCTATCTTTTTTGGGAAGATTCTTCGCTAAAATATGCGTCAGTTAAAATTCAAACTTCTTCTTATGCAGAACGGACTCCATCATCCAATAGAAATCCAAAAGAAGAATTAGTTACTTCATTTGGTGAATTAGAAAAGTCAGATCTGGCTTCAGAAAAAATTAAGGCGATTTATCAACTTAATGAATTTCATGCTGCTAGCCCCGATTATACGGCCGAAAACATTCTTAAACGGCAAGCAATGCTTGATGAGCTCGTAAAAAATGCCAAAGAGACGGTCCAGGCTTTTTCAAAGATTTTGCAGACTTCAAAAGATGATGGTCTTAAAAGTTTTTTACTTAATCTAACCATGAATTCAAAACTTGAAGATGAAGAAAAATCCGAAATATTTCTTGCGAGACTCAAAGTTGGAGCGACCATTTCTAAAGAAGGTTTAGTCCCGGACGAAGAGCTCTCTTTTATGATTGGTTTTTCTCATCTCAGTCGTCTGGAAGATCAAGGAGTCAGAGAGCGTGCCTTAGATGAGTTAAAAGGTGAACAATCTCTCATAAGCAATGCTGGCTTTCGACAGATCTACAAAGACTACTTTAACGAAACTCCTTAAAAGAACTCAATTCCGACAGCTTATCGGAGAATGCTCTTTGATATATTTTACCATGACAGGCCAATAATACTGGCCAGTATGTTCAAGGCCCTGCAAATATTTTCGGTACGCGGGGAAGGAAGTATTAATAGCGAGTGCAACCTCTGCCGGAAAAGCAATCCTATAAGTTCCTTTCATGTCCACTTCACTTTCATTTATGTATAGCACTTCCGATTTATCAGGCAGCAGCTTGTAGCCTAGACCTGAAAACGTTACACCTAAGCCTTTCATACTAACTAGCTTCATAATCATTTTAAGTTTCAAGCCTGTCATAAAAACCGTTGAAATCTCCCACCCTTGGTCACCAAACTTGCTTATGTGGGGAAAACTATCAGCGAGGTCTGCATAAGTAATGGGTCCGGCCGGTCTGGAGACGCCTTCAAAACTCGCGATATGAATTCCAACATTAGCATGGACTGCTTTTCTCGCAGCTGTAGCAATATGATAACCCCAGCAACTTGATTTCTCGACTGACAGTCCATCAACATAACCTGTCATGGGAGTTTCTGTTTCACCCACAATTTCATCCCAGTTATATTCAAAATTTAAATTACGTTTAGCAGATGATTTCGCAACAAATTCAACCATCGTAGGATCAGCTGCCATTGGAGCTTCAATCTCATGAAGTTTATATTCAACGACTTCAACGCCTGCACCATTTTCTTTTACATCAAGCAGAAGGCTACCTACTGCAAGACCATGGGCCCAGGCCTGAACGATGGGCACATTTTTTCCCTTTAAATTTTTTACCCATTTTACTTCGGTGGCCTTGGTATGGGTATGTCCACCAACAATTACATCAATAGAAGTAGAATTTTTGGCCAACAGAGAATCTTGATTAATACCTATGTGAGTCAAGGCAATAACAAGTTCACGACCTGCGACCTTGGCTTTTTTCCCTTCATCTTCTCCAACCAGAACAGGATCAAGTACCTTGCCTGGTGAAACCGAATATTGAAAAACACTTTCTGCTGTTGTGAGACCTATAACTCGAAGTGGAATATTGGCACGTTCTATGTCTACAAACGAAACCAAAGTGTTTCCTAGTTGCATATCTTCAGTTGAAACTAAATTTGCTAACACGAACTTGGTCTTTACGTCCGCTGCACGAATTTGACGCCCAAGCGTATTTCCGCCCAACAAGTAGTCATGATTTCCAATCGTCGCCACTTCAACACCAAGCATCTCTAAGGCCTTAATGGAATCGGCGCCGTTATCAGAAAGAAAGTATGAAGTCCCCTCTCCCCAGTCACCTGCATCAACCTGCAAGGTTTCAATACCTTTGATAGCTGCTTCGGCCTTGAGTTGTTTAATTTTAGTTAAAACTCTGGCGTACCCACCAGAACCTTTTGCATTACCAGCAAAATAGGAATGAAGATCATTAGTATGAATGATTTGTAACAAGCGGGCCTGAGATGTGCTTGAGACAAAGAAAATAACCGAAGCAAAAATGACATAGAAGTGCTTTCTCATTTATAAACCAATCCTTGTTAGGATTAAATTATATGAGAGCATTGATGAGAGTTCATCCTTACCATGTGTGGGTCACGTGAGGATTCGGACACACTTTTGTTAAGGGGGATTAGCTTACTCAGGCTTTAAAAAATTTTCAAGAAAAGTCGAGGGCCCAACAGTAGACTAGGGAGAATGTGATTTTAGATGAGATCCAGTGTTTTGGATTTATTTGCCATGGCAGTTATTTACGACAATAGGGTCTGTATTTGCTTTCCATTCGCCATCAAAACAAACGGAGTCTCCGCCTGTACAATGTTGGTAGGTCTTTTCGTAATCTTTGCTATAACAAGTTTTATGTCCTTCAGTGACGGTTGTACATTGGTTCACCCCAATGTGTTTTGTCTCGTCCAAAGTTTCAATAATATTTTTTGTCATACCAATGAGTACGTCTTGCTTGTCGATTAGCACGCCCGTCTTATTGAGGTTTTTATCCTTAACCATCTCTTGGGCTGAAATGAATTTCAGACCCAGACATTTCCCTATATCCAAAATAACAGGGATAGCAGTCATATTCATTTCTTTTATATCATGAAATAATGCGACTTTCGTAATTTGCGGATCTGTGCAAAGACCTTTGAGATTTTTTAAAATATAACTTCGAACGACGTCATCACTTGGCATTTTAACAGCAAAAGATGAATCACTTGAATCATGATTCCATCCCAAGTGCGATAGATTTGCACCAGCAAGCGTTTGCAGTGGAGCACTTAAATGACGATACTCGGCCAGTTGTTCTTTATAGGTTTTCCCTTTTAGAACGATTTCACCATTACTTACCATTTTTTGGAGTTCCATCTCAGAAGGCATGGCCCCTCTTCCGTAGGGAAAACGAAAAAGTTGTGGTGTCTGCTGCTTATATTTTCCACCGGTGGACCACTGGAGAAGTTCAATACTTTTTGCTAACTGCTCCTCTCTTTCTTTTTGAGTAAATCCTTTATCGAGCGTTTCACCTTTGCCATTCATTCTTAAGCAATAGGCATCATGGTTATGCCCATGGTTAGCAATTAAGTGACCTGCATTCATCGTTTCTAAAACAATGGCCCTATTCTCCTTATACTTAGGATGTTCTGGAGCAAGGTTGGTAGTTGTAACAAAGAAGCTCGCCTTAACTTCTCTCAGTTTTAGCTCTTTTAAGATCACGGGGGTAATGTTTGATGAAGGACCATCGTCAAAAGTGACATGAACCGAATTCGCTCGGCAGTTAATTGGATTGTCCGTCAGATCTTTTAAGATCTGATTACCAAGGTCCGCATGACTCTTGAAATCGCAGACCATGGAATGTCCTGAAAAAGAGAAAATAGTCATGGACACTAAGGCGAACAGTTTCATCTTACTCGTATCGGAAACTTTGGAAAACACTTAACCAATAAATGCTGTCAGTTATTCCAGTATTACTAAGTTGAATCAAATCCCCTGATCACAACACCATTTTACAAAAACTTCTCTTCCGACTGTTTGTGACTGTAAAGGGGCCTTATCAAAATATTCTTTGATCCTTGCAATGGAATTTTTCTTTGAATCTAAATATTGAATAAAATCTTCGTTTGAGAATTTATTTCTTCGAAGCTCAGACCAATTCGAAGTTAATCCCGTCCATACAACAGCATCAACTTCAGGATGTTTAATGAGCCAGATCTCAATTTGTTTCGCGATTGATGATAATGGGTTTTGATTCCGAGTGAAGGTATGAATATCATCCGTCACCGTTCCTTCTCTATCCCTCAAGTTGTTTCTTGCTGTTTTTAAATCTGTTGCGGCCATCAGATCCCAATAAGTAACACAGGTTTTACTTGATTCATTCAAAACTAAAGTAAGTCTTTCCTTAGATTTACCATGTGAAGAGATTCGACAAAACTCTAACGGTAATTCCGGACCATCATTTTTCCAGTTTCCTATAGTTTTAAGACTACCCTTGTCCCAAAAAATCGATCCCCAACAAATAACAGCAATTTTCATCTAAGACCTACAATATAATCAAGCCCACCCCGAATAGAGGCCACCTGAGCATCGACACAATTAGCATCGGTAACTTTAGGACTATCGGGATAAACTTCTGTGGTCGTTGAAAATTGAGCACCAGAAAATCCCCCACAAAGGAAAAGCTTTTTCATATCGTAATTAATCACGCCCTCATCCTCGAGAGGGACACCAATGATGTTTCCATTCTCGTCGGCCGGTGCGATGTGAGTAACCCTTTTCACTGATTCAATAATCGCCTTTTGAAATTCTTTCTGTGGATTACGTGTATCCCCGACGACGTAAAAGCCATCCGGAATTTCTGACAACTCCTGAGGCTTCCCATCTCTTTGTTCAAGTGCGGGCCTAAAGATCGTATTGTCCGTGTCTGTTGTTTCGTGCAAATCAAAATGCGCGAAGATTTCAATTCCAGAAACAGCATTTAAAAACAAGTTACATTCTTCAGCGGGACTCTCCGGATAAAATGATCGGTTAGGATCAATAGCTTTGGGGTTCCATCTGTTAATTGTCTCATAGGCCCAGGGGCTAATACACGGAGCACAGATAAAATTAAACGAGTCACTGTATTTCTGTGCTTCACGACTCATAAACGCCAGAGCTCCATGAACACCACTTGTTTCATAGCCATGCACGCCGCCAGTTATAAGCACCGTTTTCTTGGAGGAATCAAATTGTTGAGATCTTACAAAATAAAGTGGATACATATTAGACTCATAAGAAAGATTGCCATATAAGACGATATCAAACGAGGCCTTGAGCTCTTCAATTTTGAAAACTACTTCTTTAAGATAAGACCGCTTGATGGTTTGCTCTTTAAGCCAGCCTGTTTTTTCCGTTTGTCCCCACATAATTAAACCTTAATCCTGGAATCTGCATTACGGATACGTTTCACTAGTGTTTTGATAAAAACCTCAAGCCACTGTGGTTGAGTTTTAAAAATATCATCAATTGTTTTTAGGGGAATCTGGGCCAGTTTGCATTCCTTGACCGCGCGAACTGTTGCGCTTCTCGGTTGCTGGTCAAGAAAAGAAAGTTCTCCCACGACCTCGCCAGCATTGATGTGGCCGAGGATGACATCCTTATCACCATCTTTTTTAGTGACGATCAGCTGGCCCTCGAGCAGAAGATACATACTATGAGATTCTTCTCCTTCAGTCAGAAGGATTTTGTCAGCTTGTAAACTTACGGGCCAGGCCATGATTTTCTCCATTAAAAAGTGAGGCTAACTAGAATTTATTTTCTCTTGTAAAACAAAGATCGCAAATGATCGTTCAACCAAACTCCATGAGGATCAAACTCGGAGCGAAGTTTAATAAAGTCGTGCCATTTAGGGTAAACAGACTCAAGATCATCGTGAGTTAGGCTGTGCCATTTACCCCAATGAGGACGACCACCGTGCCGTTTAAAAATTCTTTGCATCTCATCAAAGTAAGGTTTGAAATCCTGCTGAATATAAGAATGAATCGCAAAATAAACACTATCGCGTTTATGGGCCGGTGAAAGCCACAACTCATCACCTTTCACAAAACGAATTTCAATCGGAAACAACGTTTGAAAATCGTGTTTTTTGATTGAAGCTTTTAATTCCTCAAAGACTTCCTCGAATTTTTCCACCGGAAGATTATATTCCATTTCCATAAAACGAATGTTTCGAGAAGATGGGAAAGCCCGGTGTGACCAATCAACAAAAACTTCATGACCTACAAACTTCCGCATAAAAGTATCTAAACCTTTATAGGAGTTTGTTTTATGCGCTAGAATATTCAGGCCTTCAAAGAGCCAGTTTTCCAGAACGATATCACCGACTTCTTTCAATTTAGAAGGTGCAGATTCTTTTTCCTCAGTGAGGTTCATCATCTTAACCATCGACCAATCTCCGACAGGGAAATAGAACATTTCCAAGTGGCGATTGTCTTGCAGGCGTGCCTTGTATTTTTCTAAACTCACTTTCATGTTTTCAGCAAAAGATTCAACTTTTAGTTTATAGGCCGGAATCATTTTAAGTGTTGCCTCAGTGATGAGACCCACTGACCCAAAAGAAACCCCTACGGCATTTAAAAGATCGGAGTTTTTCCTACCATCAATATTCAAGATTTCACCGGTCCCCGTGACCATCGTGATATTGCGAAGCTGATTGGACATGGACTGAAGAGTTATCCCCGTTCCATGGGTGCCAGTACTAAAAGCACCCGCAATAGATTGATGATTGATATCGCCTTGATTGGGAAGAGCGAGTTGGTGTTTAAAAGCTTCCTCACCAAACAAAGCGAGCTTAGTTCCCGCTTTGGCGGTAATTAATTGATCGGTGGCATTGACGTCAATTAGCCCCTGCATATCATCTAGGTGAAGAAATGAATCATCCGTGGCATTAAGACCCGTCCATGAATGGCCGGTTCCACGCATGCGGATGGTTTTCTTGGCGGCCAAGTGTTCTTTAACCATTGATAGAGCTTCTTCAGTTGACTTGGGATTCAAGATTTTTTTAGGATGAAATACTAAATTACCGGCCCAGTTTTTCACAATTTGATCCTCGTCAATAATAGAAATATCGCTCTAAGCATGCCTCAAAAGTTCTAGATCGCCAAGATAGTGGGAATGTTTTAAAACCAAACAAAAAATCTGATTAAAACTTATAAACTGCACCTAAATAATAATTCCTCTGAAGTGCCCAAATAACACCATCAGAGCGCACTCTAGAGTAATATTCTCGGTTAAATAGATTATTAATCCCTGCAGACACTAACCAATTATGAGTCAGGTTTATGTCACTTGTTAAATCAAAAACAGTATATGACGGAATTTCTCTTTGGTCGGTATTATTGTCATCTCCATACATTCTTGAAACCATGACTCCCATGAGCGCGACTTTATATTTGTCTTCTTTATCGTGAATGATACCAATTCGAGTCATGCTTTTAGGAGCATACATTGGTGTCTTATCTTCCAAAGACCCTTTGGTATACTGAGCATTTAATAAAGCAACGTTTGCGTAAAGAATGAAGCCTCCAAGCGCCCTCAATGTTTCAGAATATTCAGAAAGCTTAAATTCGCTAGAGACATCAGCACCTCGGTGAGTACCGGCACCAGTATTTTGAAACTCTGTTGTTGCTCCTGAACCAACTTGCCCAAATTTATTTTCATAACGGATGTAGAAAACGGATGCATCCCAGTTCAAACTCTTACTTTGTCCACGATACCCTATCTCGGAATTAAGAACCTTACTCGGATCAATATCAGAAACTGCAACAGACTGTGCATCTACAACAATGCCTTGCTCAAATGAGACTGGTTTATAGGCCTCTGATATGTTGGCATAGATTTGAGAGTCATTTGATGTAAAATAAGAAAGTCCAATCCCGAAGAGTGGAACGTTGACTGTTGTGTCTTCTTTGCGAGAAGAACTAGTATCTAAATTTTTCTCTTCATGAATAATTTGACGAATAGATTCAACCCTCACCCCAGGTGTCACCATGAATTGTCCAAAACCAAAACGGTTTTCAACAAAAAATGAATTAGTATGAGTCTCACGAGAAACTTCATTGCGAACTTCTCCATGATTGGAATCGGGTTTAGTTCCTCTTTCTATAGTTAAGGGCGATATTATATTGTAATTCAAAAAACCGGCGGTAAAAGTATTTTCAGAATCGGCAAGATTATAATTTTTTAGATACCGTACTTCACCATTGTATCCAAAAAATTGTTGGGTCGTGATCAGGTTTGTATTTGCGTTTGCTCCAGTTGGGAAAGTTCCAAAACCACCGTCTCGTTGCCTTTTAGAATAACGGTTATACGCCGTCGCCCAGAAATTAGCATCTAGCTTGGATGAATCATCAATTCGATGCTCAACTCCAGCGTATAATTGCGCTCTGGAAACTTTTAACCGATCATGTTCTTTAAGTGCTTTACCTTGATCATCCCCAAAGACATTTGAATTAATTCCATCCGTTTTAGAGAACCCACCAGGTTCTCCATGATCTGAGTTGTATCCATTGAATGAAAGCTTATATTTGTTTTTACCCGCAAAGATATGATCACGGATTTGGACATAATCTGCACCAAATGTTGAATTGACCCTTTGTGGGCCATGTCCTTGTCTGCGGTAATACTCTACCGCATACGAGTGATTATTTTTAGATCCATAAATAGCATTATTGGTGGTCAATAAATTATATGACCCTCCCGTAACCGAAACTTTTCCAGAAAGTGGTTGATTCTGAACAATCGGGTGAGAGATATAATTAACCACGCCTCCGGGTTGGGGCCCGTAGAGAAGGCTTGCACCACCACGAATAAATTGGAATTTATCCATCATGGGTAAGGCAGGTGAAAAATAATGAGCAGGATAACCGTACATATCGGCCGGGACTGGTATCCCGTCTTGTAGCAATAAAACATTAAATGATTCGTGTGGATCTCCCAAACCACGATAAGTCATTGCTGCTAATGATTCGTTTGGGATTTCAGAAATGAGCAGACCTGGTATCTGGGAAGTTGCTTTGCGATAGTTATTGGTTTCAAGTTGTGGAATTGTTTTTAGATCTGTAATGGTATTTTTTTTACCAGAGAAGATTTGTGTTCCCTTATTTTCTTCCCAGTATTCAGAAAAATTAACGTTCTTTTTCGCTACAACTTCAATGGAATCAAGTTTGTATTGTGCTTGAGCAAATGATGATAAAAAGAAAAAAATAAATGCGAAACATTTCATAATCAATGGCCTTTTGAAGTCTCAAACATTGGTTTGACACATCAAACACTCAGCCTTAAAGTTTGTCCAGCGAAATTAATCGGTAACTCCTCGGCCAGGTCTCTTCTCAATCTTGCCATCCGGGTATTTTGCAAACTTTTCAATTTTATCGCCGTGAACCATGTCAGTTCGAGGCCAAGGCCAGCCCCCAAATTGCGTGAGTTGGTAATCTCTAATGGTCTGAGAGATTTCCTCCCGAGTGGTCATAACAAAAGGTCCGTGCTGCACTACAGGCTCGCCAATAGGTTTTGCTTCCAGCATGAGGAACTCAATTTCAGTCGTCGCTCCCTTAACAATTAGTTCAACATTACTTTCAACCATTAGCGCCATTTTAGGTCCAACTTTTTCACCATTGATTTCAAAATCTTTTCCTTCAAAGAAATAAAGTGTCCGATTAGTGATACCTTTGGCGCGGGGGAATTTAAAAGTCCCACCTGGCTTCATTTTTACCAGCAAAATATTAACTTCGTTGGCCTTATCACCGGCCCAACTATCTGGTGGGGACTGATGAAAACTTTTACTTTCATAATTTCCACAGATGAGACTCACATGAGTAAGTTTATCTGCGCTTTTAATACTTGGAATCGTGTCGGCCCAGAGCATAGTGAAATGCGGATTCACCATCTTGTTTTTCTTTGGAAGATTGAGCCAGATTTGAAACAGTTCCATGGTATTTGGTTCATCATTTTTAAGCAGTGGAAACATCTCCGAGTGCTGCACACCTGCTCCGGCGGTCATCCACTGAACATCGCCTTCCCCGTATCTGCCAGCGGCACCAAGAGAATCGGCATGATCAACATATCCCTTGCGAACGATGGTGATGGTTTCAAACCCCCGATGAGGATGCACGGGAAAGCCCGGAACATCTTTACCGTGGTAAAGGCGAAAACCATCTTTGACTTGAAAGTCCTGACCCATATCACGGCCTTTAAAATGTTTTGAATCAATTGCGCCGTGACCAACACCCTTGGGGTAAAGGTCGTTGTGGTGAACACAAAAGAGAAATGGCTCCTGCACCGGCCATTGAAAATCAATTGGAGTTTTACTTTTAATCATTTTGGCCCCAATGATACTTTTAGCAAAGACACCGAAGCTAAAAAGAAATGCAGTAATAGATTTAAGGAAAGATCTTCTTTTCAATGGTTACTATTCTTTTACTCGGGTCATAATGTAGAGATATTGATTTTTAAATTCTTTATTATTTGAACCGTAAAGTATTCTAAGGTCTTTATCAGTATATATTTCTCTTAACGTGCCCCCGCCAAAAAACAATCTCACGATTGGTTTTGGTACCACTGTAATTTGAGTCGGCAATTGATTACGCTCAGCTTCGTCAACATATTGATAAATGGCTTTTTCAGTTGGTCTAGTTTTCATACCAATGAATTTTACAAATTTAACGTCAAGTCCATTAGGATCTTTTTTAGAAAGAGTATATTGGCCCTTCAAGTAGTTAATATTTTTTTCAGTCCCACCTTTGGCTTCCATATTCGGTGAAACATTATAATAAAAACCTTCTGGAGAAACGACTTGATAAATTTCTTTAGCATTAAGAGTAGGATCAACACTTCTATCATTTTTTCTGTATTCGTAAGGACCCCAAACCTGTTTCCAAACTCCAAAAATAAGTGGCAGGCGATTAATGACTGTTGGCTGGGGTTCCAAAGTTAGAAGCTTATTAACAAGTGGCTCCAATTCATTTTGAATTTTAAAATCAGGATCTCCCTGCCCTTGATACTTTGCAGCTGTCGATACGATAAGCTCTTTAAGAACTTTAACCTCTAAATAATCGTAAGCAAAAGTTTGAGTAGAAATAAGCATAGCTATTGTCATTAATATTGATTTCATTGAATTCCTCTTTTTCCTAATTTCTAGCAAAAATTCGACTAAAAAGGATAGTAAAACAATCCCTAGACGCTAGTAATTACATGGTAGCTAAAGAAACCTAAGGGCATTTCCTGTGTCTTTCCGGCTCTAAGGAAGCTATTATTTAAAGATGAAATTAATTTTGGTCTTTTTTATCCTTTGTCTTTGTCCTGGAGTTGTCATGGCAATTGAAGAACCTGAATATACTATTGTCTCTAAAAACGAAGACTATGAAGTACGTAAATACGAATCTGTCATCGTTGCCGAAACGACCGTTAATGAAAACTTTGAAGATGCAGGCAGCATCGCTTTCAAAATCCTTGCTGGATACATCTTTGGTGGAAATAAATCACAAACAAAAATTGCAATGACGGCGCCAGTGAATCAAGTACCTCAAGCGAATTCTGAAAAAATCGCAATGACAGCTCCCGTTGCCCAAACCAAAGGCCAGTCAGGCTTTGTAGTGCAATTTACAATGCCAAAAGGCTTTACCCTTGCAAATCTTCCAATTCCAAATGATTCTCGAGTAAAGCTAATTGAAATGCCTCCTCGCAAAGTTGCTGTTTTCACTTATTCGGGAACTTGGAGTGAGTCTCGCTACCAAGACAAACTTGGTACATTTCAAGAGGCATTGAAGAAAAATGGTCTTTCAACTCAGGGTGAGCCAGTCTTTGCAAGATATAATTCACCCTTTCAGATTTGGTTTCTAAGAAGAAATGAAATATGGATAAATCTAAGTGAGTAAGAACTAAGACCTTAAAAAATATCTTAGAGAAGATTTATCCCAAATAGTGGTCTGAAGCTCTTTTTCTCTCAGGATTTCTTCTTCGATTTTCGAGAGTTCATTTTTAATATTATATTCCTGAATGTTCGGTTTTCTCGAAAAGATAAATCGATATACCGTTGCTAGCGGCCCGTTTTTTTTCAACCTGTTTTCAAAAGTTTTAAGCTCTTTAAGACGGCTATTTATATATTTGATATAAAGCTCGATTTTATCTTCTGAAAACTCTCTCGGTCCTAGATGTTCTTTTTCAAGTTTCAGGAGCCCATAGAGATCTTGATTTTCATAAGCTGCTGTAATCTTCTTCATGATATCTGTTTTCACTTCTTTAAGGTGCTCTAATGGCTCTTTATCCGGGTGAAAGGCCTTGGCCAGCTGTCGAAAAAGAGACTTAATCTCAAGTTTTCCCTCAGCTTGTTTTTCTACCTGAGGAGGCGCTGAAAAGTTATGTGTCTCAAACCCATCGTTCTCATCATCTTCAAAATCCGATTCATCCTGAAGAACAAACTCATCCAGAAAGGCCTGTGCCCGTGAATCGCCTATTGCCTGAAGGCCATTGGCAAGTTCAACAATAAGGTGAATAATTTGGCGTTTTTCTTTTTTCTTAAAAAAAGAGTCTGATAGAAATTGGTGGAGCCTGTTAAGATTTTCGAATCGAAGCTCACAAAACTCTTGAACTAGTGGAGTCGACTCGCTGGAGATTCTTATCTTAAGGCGTATAAGTTCTTGCTCAAGAGCTTTAAGCTTCAACTCATCATTTTCAATTTTCTTTAATTTCTGATCGAATTCTAATTTTCGACGATTAGTCGAAAGGACGGGGTCTTTCATTCGAAATCGATGATTTTAATTTGAGTGGCTGTTAACCCTTTAGGACCTTTACTCACTTTAAACTCAACCCTATCTTTATCGTGAGGTAATCCTTCCGGACATGCAGTCGCATGGAAAAAGACATCGTCCATTTCATTCTCAGGCTCGATAAATCCAAAACCTTTCTCACCATCAAAGAATTTCACTTTTCCAAAGTACGTTGGGTTCTCATCCAATCTATTGGCACGCACAACTTCTTTAATCTGCTTTTCATCCCAAATCAGTTCATGAATAGTAACGACTTTTTCACCCTTATGAATCCTTTCAAGTTGAGCGATTACAGCACTTTCGCTTTGCCCATCTACAAGAAGATCCTTACGGTTTCTGTTCTTCGTTTTAGTCATATCGTATTTAACAAGCTGAACTCGTACTTTATTCATCTATATTCCTGTCTAATTATGTATAGGATGCAATTAACAATAAATCTTTAAGTGCGCAACATGATAACTTAAAAGCTAAAAAAACGATTAAGCACTCGCCTTTAGTCCCTCAGTTCGAGGGGGACTCCCAAAATCCAACCTTCTTTATTAAACTTCGTTGGTAGTCTAAAATTAAGAAGCTGTTCAACATTTTTGGAAGCGCCATAGGCGAGAACAAAACTATCTGCTTGGTCTAAGTTTTTAAAATCAAGTGTTTTAAACTTTTCTTTTAGGAATTTGAGGTCACGAATCTTAGAATTTAAAAGATTTTTCCAGAAATAGGATGGATACCCCTCACAGATAATATACTGCTTCGTTAGCTTATGAAAAGGCCATAAAGAGAACCATCCAGGATCTTGAGCTAAATCTTTAATAATGCGAAAGCTTCCGCAACCAATATTTTTTTGAAATGGATGAAGATTAAAAACACTATTGGCCTTAACCAGACCCTCCACCTTGCGAATAGGGACTTGTTTTGAAATTAAAAACTTCACAAAGAAGCTATGGGCCACTTGTGAACCGAAAGATTTTCCTTGCAAGGTATAATCCTTTGCATCTTTTAAGATTCTCATAAAAGGCGTTTTTAATTCTTGTGGCAAACCAAAGACAGTATCAACACAGATGAGAACATGTTGAGTAGAAAACTCCGCAATATGTTCTCTTAAAAGTGCTTCTATGTTTTTTTTATCTAAGGAAGATATTTTTAGATTCGTAAAATAAACAGGTCTTTTTTTTCTTAAGTCTATTAAAGAAACATTCAAAGGCTTCGGTCTTCCTTTTGAGTCAACGGCACCTGTTTGATCAATTCCAATAAATATCTGAAGATTCTTCAAATTAGGTTTCCATATATTTTTTTTGCAACTCTATAGGTGTTAGCATATGCATTAACGCTTAGTTCAATTGGTTTAGCATAGCCTCCACCGAGTGCAAGAGAAATGGGGATATGATTATCAAAAGCGTATTGCAAGATTATACTATCTCTTTGGATCAGACCTTCTAATGTTAAATCCATCTTGCCATAAAGATCTTCTTTAAGAGGGTCAACACCTGTTTGATAAAATATATAATCAGGCTTAAAATTTATTACTGATTGCATTCCTGCTGTCAATTGACCCAGAAAATCTTGATCTGAAGCCCCTGTTGGTAAAGCAATATCTAAATGTGATGGGACTTTAATAATAGGGTAATCTTTTTCTCCGTGCATGCTAAAAATAAACACGTCTAAATCATTTTTAAGAATGCTTGAATTACCATTGCCTTGGTGAACATCTAAATCAATGATCGCTATTCGCTTTGCAAGTTTGTTTTGATGTAAGTATCTCGTTGCAATGGCTATATCATTAAAGACACAGTACCCCTCGCCACGATCAGCATGCGCGTGATGGGTTCCCCCTGCCAAATTTCCAGATATTTTGTTTTTCAAAGCTGACTTTGCCGCCTCGACTGCGCCTCCAACAACTGCACAGCTTCTTATGTATAACTCGTGGCTCCAAGGAAAACCAATTCTCTTGATGATGCTAGAATCTAAATCCCCTCTTTGAACACTTTGCACATACTTTTGCGTGTGTGCCAAACAAAGCATTTCTTCTGAGGCAATCGGGCTATCAAAAAGCTCAAAAGGAGTAATGATTTGCTGCTCAAGAAGAAAATCCTTAAGCATCTTATATTTCTCACCGGGAAATCGATGATTTCCTGGTAGTGGCAAAGGATAGTGATCGGAATAAAAAATTTGCATAATTAGTGGTAACAGAAGCTCATAATCATCTCCTTTTTGCAAGAATCAATACTTAAACGAATAGGAATAATTGCTCTTTTGCTAAGGTTAAATCTAGTTTGTTTCCAGTTGCATCCATGAGATGTTTGTAAAATGAAATTTTTAATATTAATACTCACACTGGACATAGCTTTGGCCCAAGAAATGAGTGCTCCAAAAAACGTTTTAGGATTTCCTCTGCAGAAATGTTGTGACTCTCCAAAGACCGGCTTTTACCGAAATGGTTTTTGTCACACAGGGCCCCAGGATCATGGGACTCACGTTGCGTGTGCCACTTTGACTAAAGAATTTTTAGAATTTACCAAGACTAAAGGTAACGACCTCATGACTCCTAGGCCTGAATGGAACTTTCCTGGTCTTAAACCAGGAGATAAGTGGTGCCTATGTGCCCTCAGGTGGATTGAAGCGAAGAAGGCCGGTTTTGCACCTAAGCTTGACCTAGAAGCGACTCATGAAAAAATGCTAGAGTACTCCTCCATAAAAGAACTAAGGGAATAGAATTTCAATGGAAACAAATTTCAATGTTCAGTGTCCATATTGTGGTGAATATATCTGGATGGAATTCTATCCTGAAGATGGAAACAAGCAAGAAATGGTTATCGATTGTGAAGTCTGTTGTAACCCCATACTTTACGTCGTTAATTTCAAAGCCGACGATATTGATCTTAGGGTGGAGAGGGCACAGTGAATCAGGCACATAGTATTCCGAAGAATTTCATTTTAGATGAATTTGAAACAAATTTCTCCTACTCAAAAGAAAACATTAATTCTGTATGGAACAGATTAAATCAAAGAGAAACATTCACCAAAGGTCAATTGTTCCCTTATAAAGTCGAATTTGATGCGACTTCTCAAGAAGGAAAAATGTGTCCAGGAGAATTAAACATTCATCACGGGCCCTTTTTGAGTGTTCATGGAGCAATCGGGGAAGTCACAGATAAGTACCGCAGTCTTAATTATTTCTATGGGTCTTATGTGTTTAGCTTTAGGCTAGTGAGGCCAATCCGGTTGGAGTTTTTTAGAGATAATAATATACTCAAACTTAAGTTTAAGGTTCACGTTCGACCATGGTTTAAGCCAGTATGGCATTTAATTAATTTTGTACTTTGGACATTCTTTAGAATAACTCTATAAAGCCGAAGCACTACTCTTTTACGGCCGTCCAATACTTTGAAAGTAATTGATGATCAAACCTTATGTCTTTGAAGCCAGACATTTGCATC
Source organism: Bacteriovorax stolpii (assembly GCA_945905815.1). Taxonomy (GTDB): domain Bacteria; phylum Bdellovibrionota; class Bacteriovoracia; order Bacteriovoracales; family Bacteriovoracaceae; genus Peredibacter. Next base: position 19,777 of record CAMDQH010000038.1, read on the forward strand.
GAAGTTATTGGATTCCATAAAGTATAATCCTTGTAAAAAGGCTCATGATAATCCAGTGGAAAAGCTTCTAGCACTTGATTCAAAAATGGGTCATCATCTTTTTGAATTGAATCACATATTGCCATTACACCATTCGTTTTTAAAACTCGATATGTTTCCTGAATCACTTTTTCTCGCACAGACCGAGGTAATTCATGGAAAAGATAAACTGAAAAAACTAAATCAAATTCGCCATCTTTGAACGGTAGATCCTCTGCTTTTGCTCTCACAAACTCGAATTTACCCTTTAAGCGTTTTTTGGCAGCTTCAAGATATTGGTATGAAACATCTGAAACTATGTAAGAAGAATATTTAAAACTTTGAGAAAAATCAATTGTTGCCGTTCCGACACCCGCCCCAATTTCAAGGATTCGAAGTGGTCTTGAAAATCCCTGTGTTTCTTTTATTTTTTGGATAAGTTTTCTTCGCATTGGTGCAGCAGTCCCCGAAAATAAAATCTCGACTTGGTGCTCATATAGTTTTGCTGAATCATCGGAAAAATAACCATCTGTTTGGAAATGGTAATTACGATTTAAATATTCTGGAGCGTCTCCTATTTCTTGGCCTTTCATATCATCTTTAACATTTAGTTTTCGGCGACGAGAGATACGAAGAGAATCGAGGAGAAGCTTCGGGAAATTCTTCATGTGATCAATTGAGGCCTTGGGATAGATAACACTAACAGGATAAATCCCTTCAACTATATTCTCAGCATCCATCTTGTGAATTTCAATCACTTTGTTTCGAAGGTAATCAATAAGTTCTTTTCGGTTTTCTCGGTGTGGCGGTTTTACAAATAAGGAAAAGCTTTTGGATAGCAGGTGTATTGCCCTGTACTCTAAAGAATAAAGCATCGTTTTTGTGAGATTGGCCGATAGGACTGAGGCTTTGATAATATTTTTCATTCACCTTCTATCGCATTTCCATCCTAGGAAATGAAGTCTGTAAAAGAAATGTCTATGTACGTTTGAAAGATATATTATGCATGCTCCTTATGGCGCAAAGCCCATTCCATTAAATTCCAATGACTTCTCTACCCGGTAAATTGTTCAAACCATACGCGAAGGCCCTTAAATACTCACCTCTTTCGTAGTAATTAACATTTATCAACTAAACGAGGAGTAAAAATGAAAACAGTTATCATTGCTACACTAGTGCTTGCTTCAGCTGCATTTGCACAAGCTTCCGATGTCACAGTTCTTACGACTAACTTGCCAGCGACTCGCGGTATCACAACAGTTGATACTAAATTTCATATTGATACTAATATGAAAGAGGCCTTTGCAAAAATCAATGTTGATGAGCAAACAACGATTCTGGTTCAAGACTGTAGCGGTGGTTACGGAGGTGGTTACGGAGGCGGTTACGGGGGCGGTTATCCTTATCCAGGTCCAAGATATCCAGGTCCTAGCTATCCTGGAAGATACTGTCGTACAATTCCTCAAACTCAATACCGTAGCATTTTATCTGATAAAGTTAAAATTGAAGGCATGACTATGAATGGTGACGATGTCATTTATCAAAGTGCTGAGGGTGATGTTGTTTGCGGCACGATGGGAAAAAGCCGCGTTTTCAGAATTCCAACTTTCTACCTTTCAGGTAAATGTGATCTTGTAGGGACAATTTATAACGAAAATGGCGTTAGTAAGGTTTCTGTTAAATTCATTACGAAGTAATTTTTTTCTTTCCAAGGCAGGGTCTATGAAGGCCCTGCTTTTTATCAAAAGGTTATTTAGTTCTCTTCTAAAATTAAACTAAACACTTTCTGTGCCCACTCGCGAGCAAGCTTTGCACCTACTTCGGGAATTTGATCATAGTGAATTCCGTCTCCCGTATTCTTCGGATAATTTGTAAATGCCCAACTTCTGATCAGCTTACAACCTTGAGCAGGAACTTCCTTTTCAAAAAGATGCTGCAATTCTAAGTTCCATCTTTTGGCATCATCTGAAGAGGGATTAAGGTCAGGCTGTCCAACCCAGATACATTTAGCGCCAGCTTCGTGAGTTAGATTTATGAGGAAGCGGATATTTTCGGGATCCACTGGGGTTTGTTCGCGCCAAATCATGTTAGTGCCCTGGACGATGATTATCTTGGAAGGTTTATGGATTTTGATTAGCTCGATTAGTTTTGGAGTATTTCTGTTGCTGTCTCTGCGGTCTATGCCGCCCGTGTGGTGCTCCCAGAAGCCCCAGATAAGATTATTTCCTTCAATCCAGTCTATAACCTTAGTTCCACCAAAAGCATAAAAAGAGATGTTCTCACCGCGACTTTCAAGAAGTTGTGCCAATTCATTTCCAAACGCCCCCGCTCCGTGTGAGTCTGAAATAATAAGTGTCTTTGAAAAGGCCTGATTTGAAAAAATTAAGCAAACAATTAAAAGTTTTTTTAAAAATGATTTAGTATTCATGGTTTTATTTCCTTTTTAGCCTGGATTTCAAATTTCTTAGCATAGCTTTTAATCAGATTGAGTGTGCTGGTGTCAGAACCGTATACGCCGTACCATCCTTGTTCTTCATGAGGAGGGTCGCCTAAAAGATCATCGCTTTTTTTCCAAAGACTGCCATAAGGTTTAGACGGACGGGCATCACCTGACCAGGCCCAAAAGTTTACACCCGGGACTAGGCCCTTCATATTCATGAAACGAAATGTTTCTTTAAATACTGCTTCATAATAATGATCACGATCTGCTGTTGAGCTCTTGGGATCCATTGAGCGTTGATCACGGGCAATACCAAATTCTTCGATGACTACGGGTTTTTTAAAAGTTTTTGATTTATTGACATGGTCTTCAATATAATTTCTCATTGTATCCACGGCCATTGGCAGAGAGATATTAGATTTTTTTGGATCATAAACACCCCAGTTTTCTACCCAGATATGAATCGTAGCATAATCTATTTCAGCAATTGCATGGTCTTCGACAAAGTTATTCCCAGCATCTCGGGGGTTAAGGGTTTCACCTTCGCTTCCGATTGTGACGAGATGATTCTTGTCCAAGGATTTAATAAGTTTTGCTGATGAACTAATCCAAGCGAGAAAATCTTTTCTATTTTTAGCGCCCCTAGGTTCATTGGCCAGCTCCCACGACATAATAGTTGGATCCTCATTGTAGGGAATTTTAGAAAGTGAATTGATACGTGTGATGATTTTTTTAACTGATTCCTGCTGGCCTTTTACTGCTTGAGGAAGAGAGTAAAAGCGCGCGGAATAATCCTGAAATGTACCCCAATCGCCGCCTGGGTGTGGAGGCGGATAAGGAATTGTACTCGCATCGGCCCAGCTCACCCACTGGGCAAACCCGCCGGACCAAGGCCAGAAATTGGCCAGGCAAACAACAGCAGTCATGTCGCGTTTTTTCATTTCGACGAGAAGAAAATCCAGACCCTTCAAAAGATCTTCGTTCATGATTCCTGGTGTATTTTGTACTGCCGGAATGATCCTGTATGGCGCAGAGTCCGGTCCTTCAGAAAGTGCGAGAATTCGTAGTTGCTTTATTCCAAGATTTTTCATTCGATCAAGTTCGATGACCAATTGATTGCGTCGACCGAGGCCAGGTGCTCCGAGATTCATTCCTTGCCAAAAGTTAGTTCCCATAAAGTAATAAGGAGAATTATTTCTTTCAAAACTTCCGGATTTAATTTGAACAAAAGGACTCGCAATTACAGTACCAATAGCTGTTATGCAGAGGACCATTATCAATCGAATAATTTGCTTTCTCATGACTGGATTTTTGCAACAAAAGATATGCCTTGGCCACAATAAAGGGTTACGTTAACAAAGGTTTATGAAAATGAATTTCTTGTGATTTGACCTGAGCTCCACCACGTTGGCGTACAAACAAAACCGGAAGCACTGCATACCAAAAGCCGTATTGGAACCATTCATAATTAGTGCTATGAATCACTACCTAACAAAATGATACAATCCAAGGAAGCTCTATGATTACTATTTATGGAAGTCCAAGATCTAGTGCTGGCAGATGCATCTGGGCATTAGAAGAAGCTGGTGTGGCGTTTACTCAAAAAGACGTCGACATGAAAAACAAGGAACATAAGTCGGCCGAATTTTTGAAAATTAACCCAATGGGGAAAGTTCCGGCAATGGTCGACGGCGACGTCACTCTTTTTGAGTCCATGGCAATAAACTATTATATCGCTGACACTTATAAAAAAGAATTACTTGGAACCAGTGCTCTTGAAAAAGGTCTCTCTATGCAGTGGAGCTTCTGGGCAACCTCTGAATTGCAACCACCAATCATTGAAGTCTTTATCCAAAAGGTATTTGTTCCTGAAGATAAACGCGACCAAAGCATAATTGAAAAGAACCTCAACAAACTGCCTGAGCTTCTAACAGTTCTAAATAATTCATTGGCCGATAAAAAACATTTGGCCGGAAATCAATTCACCATTGGTGACATTAATACAGCGAGTGTCGTTAGTATTTGCCCAATGATGGGAGTTGATCTCGGGGCATACCCAAATATTCAGAGTTGGTTGGGGATTATTAGTGACCGACCTGCTTATCAAAAGTATCAAGGTCTTCGGAAGTAATTTTAAGTCGGTTGCAGCACTGAATGGTGTTGGAACCTTAATTAAATTCTCGCCATAAATTGCAATTTGAAAATCCGATGGTGAACGTACACCAATTACTTAATTATGTGTTTCGACTTCCCATAGCGAATAAGAATCGCGTGAGGCAATGCCTGCATTAGCGTTGCTAGTCATGAGCGTTGCGATTGTTTTGATTCGTATGCCCTAGTATTGTCTTTTAACTGAAAATAATAAAACATAGATAATTCCAAGATATAAACACGTTCTTCGAACGGCATTAATAATCATCCATTCAATCGTGTATTTCAATTATGTCTAGGTTGTTAGATCTTCTTAAAGTAAGTACCTTGTGTAAGGCTTTAATGAAAAGAAAGGACT
>CAMDQH010000039.1 GCA_945905815.1 Bacteriovorax stolpii
AGTTTTGTAGGTTCTAATGTAAAGCTTGCGGCACAATTCGTGCATAATCTTATTCCTAAACCAGCAGCGCTCATCTTGAAACCCTTGGATCTCTACAGTGGTCTTGGTGTTGAAAAACTTCCTGTCCCTGGATGGGAGGAACGATTTGAGGAGAAGGTTAATGAACTAAATGGTCCGGTTATCGTTCAACCTTTTGTTGAAGCCGTAACCAAAGGGGAAATCCGTTCACTTTATTTTAAAGGTAAAGAGATTGGCACGATCCTCAAAACTCCTAAGGATGGCGAATTTCTTTCCAATATTGCTCAAGGTGCGACTTTTGGCGCTTATGATTTAAGTGAAGTTGCTCGGGATCGATGTGAGAAAATTTCGACGGAATTGAGTGAATATGGTGTCTACTGGTTAGCGTTTGATATCTTGGGTGATGCTATTACAGAAGTGAATATTACTTGCCCAGGATTATTGGTCGAAGTCAGCTACGCCCTCAAGAAAAATCTTGCGGACGTAGTGATCGATATGATTAATCAAAAGTCTTAGTTCCGTCTGCTGCGACTTCAAAGTCCATTGCCCAACAGTCATATGACCTAACATTTTTATAAACGTTACAGGTTGAGAAACCAGCACTTGTCCAATAAGAGCCTGAACAGTTCTGATTCGCTTTAACCTGATCGATGGCAATAGCTACACCAGTAGGACTTTGTTCTTGATACTCTGAAAGGTCGATAGCATCAGAGCAAGAGTTCACACCAGTTGTGAATGGGCCTTTTGTATCGAGCAAGGTCAACGCATTACCTGCGCTCACACCATAAACTTTAACGTAGTACTGCAGTTTCGTATAACCAGGTATTGTTACACCAGGCATGTTTCGGCCGTAGCACATTGTATCTGATTGAGAAGCTGCCGGCTGAGGCTTAGGTTTAATACGTACTTTTAAAACTGAGTCTGTCATAAAGAAAATTTTTGCCTGGGCAACACTCTTCAGCATGGGAGACGTGTTAAGCAAGTTGGATGCAGTTAGAGGATTGTATTCAATACTACCGGTTGTTAAACCAGCAAGAGTAATTGTTCCCTTACGAGTAGCAAAAGCATTTGGTAGTCCTTCAGGGTCATATGGATCTGAACAGGTACCAGTTGGTGGTGTGCCCAATGGTGGATATTGAATACCATAATATGGATTAATTGTTACTGAAGTGCCCGGGCAGCCTGCGGCGTTTGGATTGACGTTACAATTTGAACCATTCGTTAGACATCCATATGGTTTTGGAACTTGCTGACAATATGTTGGGCAACTAACAGCAAGTGGATAAACAGTACAGTTCGCACCACCAGTTGTCCCACCTGTTGCACCAGATGTTATGCCAGCTGTCGTGCCTCCGGTAGTTCCGCTCGTTGTCCCACCAGTTGTTCCACCGCACCCATATCCGCCCGGATTATTTTGGCAATAACCAACGCAGCCAGGGGTTGTCCAGTAGGCCTGTCCAGAACAATTGGTTGTACTTGGATTGGAGCTACTTGATTTCTTGGCCGCTTTTTGCTGACATCCGCTCAGAATAAGAGTGAAAAATGTCAGTGCCAGAAAAAAATAATTTTGTTTCATACATTACCTTCAAAACGGATTAATGCCCGGATTTAGTCTATCTCTCTGAACTATTCGGAAGTTACGTGGAAAAACTTGATAAGATGCACGGGAGTTTCCTCTAAGTGACTGATAATGCGAGAGGGTCTGACAGTAATTGATAGATAAAGGGCCCTTGAACCATCTTAATTCTAATGAGTACAATGTTATCCTATGAAAAGAAAAGATTTTTACCAGCTTCTACATCCGCTAACCGATAAACTTTATCGAATGGCGACGACACTCATCCCTGACGATCTGCAGGCCGAACAGTTAGTGATTGATTCTTTGAATGCCTATCTTATCAAAGAGAAGAACAAAATCCTGGCGGGCCGTGAGCTTGATTCACTTTCCAAAAAAGATATTCAGCTTCAACGAAGATTTTATTTTAAAGGAATTCTTCGATATATGAGCGAGATTGGCGTAAGACGATCATCTCAATTAGCTGATCAGATGAAACTTGCAGGACCATCAAATTTTAAGACGTTCTATGGATTAGGTCCAAAAGTTAGACTTGTTATGAGTTTGAGATATGATTTTCAATTCACGGTAGAAGAGATTGAAGACATCACAACGATGCCTCGTTATGAAGTCATTGAAAAACTTCACAATGGAAGATTCCTGTTATTGAATGATTTTAATCAGGGAGTTCAGCTGTGATTGAGACAAATAAAAATATTGTCGATTCCAAGTTTCAAAAAAAGATTTTAGGGTATTTAGATGGTTCTCTATCTAGTGAAGATAAATCAGAATTTGAAGCTTACGTGCGAACCCATCCAGAATTTGAAACTCAAATTCAAAAGAAAGAAGATGAGCTGACATTTTTGAAAAGCCTTATGCCTGCAACACTAATGACTAAGGAAACAGCTGAGTCGTTAGATAGCGAGATGAAGCTTTCAATTTTTAATCTTCTTAAAGAAGAGCCTCGGAACTTTATAGATAAAGTGAAAAATTCTTGGGAAGAGTGGATTAGCCGTTAACTTGAAGGGTTACGAAAATTGCAAACTCACCATCCTGGAGCCAGAGTTCCTTGGGTGGATTTTGGAGAGAATCTAGTTTTTTTAGAACACTTTCGAAAAATGTTTGAAGCTTATCAATATTTGTCCAACGAACCATTTTTATTTGCTTTAAATTTCCCTGCTGATCAAAAACCAATCTACCAGTAAGAACCTGTTTGTCATCGGTCAAAGGAAAATGAAGGTGCGGATTCTTCATTTCGAAATCTCTAATTTCTGCGGTTAACGAGTTCACGTATTTAATCGCCCCTCGTCTTAGAAAGCTGTACAGCTTGAGTTCAGACTCGTTCATTTCGTCGAGCTTCTTTCCTTTGGGAAGTTCAAAATTTAAAGCAACCCTCCTGGAATTTAGAATCTCAGCAGCGCCTTGAAGCATTGGATCGCTTGCCATCTTTTGAAATTCATCAGAACCATATTTTAGCCCGCTCATGGCAGTGGTTGGCTTTGGTAATTGGCCAGGTCTTAAGGGAGCTTGTGCTGTTTTAGTATCTGCCTTTGAAGGACTGGCCATGGCCGCCATCAAATCACTTAAATTAAGCTTCTTAGGATTCGCTTTTATGGCGACCTGAGACGGAGAAGAAGGCTTTTCAGGTTTTAGAGCAACACTGTTCAAACTTTTCGAGTTCTTTTCGCCTAAGCTTTGAATCTTAAGAGGAGTTCTCGTCACCTTGGTGACTTTCTGATTATCAATTAAACGAGGGGCCTGAACGAGGATAAACAGTAAAAGATGCGCGAGAATAGTTAGTCCAAAAAACAATGGATAATTTATTTTGATTTCTAACTTTAGGGTCTGTGCCGTCATCTGCCGGACTCCAATACACAGGATCATATCTTTAATTCTAAACAGGATGCAATCTAGCATAGAATTTAAAGAGTTTTCTAGTACCCGAGCAACTTACTCGGTCAAATTTTCCGACCTTGACTCTGGAGGACTGAAAAAGAGACAATAACCGAGGTAAATCAGTTAATTTTAGTCTCTCAGAACAATAAGGATGTTGTTTACTATGAAAAAATTACTTAGCGTTTCTTCGTCTAAAATACTCATGACGTGTGGCCTCGGTTTACTCATGACTCTTGGAGCATTTTGGCATCATCAATCAAATCAATCACAATTAGATCGCATGAATGTTTTGAATCAAGGTGTTAACACTTGTTTTAACCGTATCTCGCAAACGTTCACAGCGATAATGATTAAAGATATTCATTCACCTTATTTGAACCGTGGATTTATGGGGCTTTCTGACGAGTGTCTTAGTGAAACGATTAAAGGTATTAATCCCTTCAAACAAAATATGGGAAAAGGGTACGAGACACTTAATAAACTCATTTCAGATGTTCATTGGTTTCATGAAAGTGTAGTTCGGACTCATAGTCCAATGGTGTCAGGCAATAATTTGGATACGCCACTAAATCCTCTTTCAACTAAATTTTCTCAGATGGAGACTCTAAAGATTAATATTTTGGATGAGATTGATGTTAGAAGTTCAGGCATTGGGGAAGTTCAAGCGAACGATGAAGTCGTAATGGGACTAGGGCTTTTGATGTTTGTTATCGCCCTGAGTATTTTATCATTGAAAGAATTTAATCGACTACAGGTCCAAAATGAAATTGAGAAAAAAGCGCTTAATTTATTAAAAGCGGGTCAGGCCAACGTTGGTGCAATGGTTGATCAGATTGTTATAAAAGGGCTTCTTACTCAAGGCCTTCCAGTTAGTGCTCAAATTTTTAAAGATTATCACGGCGAGCTTTTGGAAAAAATGTCGTCAAGAGCAGCATATTATGAAGATAAGAATGAAAAAGTAGAGATTCTAGAACTTGTTCCTGATTTCGTTGAACCAGAAATGGTTAACACTTCAAAAACTTCATTTAAAGAAGTTTTGGTATCTATCCAGAACATTAATTCAAAAGATTTAATTCAGGTTAGTGATGTTAGGGACGTTCTATTAGCAGTAGATTTTGAAGGGTTTGAGCAAATGATGAATGCTGCTATTAATAAGCTTGCAAGCCGTAGAATTGATAGTAAGAAAATTATTATTTCGAATCAGATTCATTCAGATCGTGCAGTCATTAACCTCTTTTTATCAGGCAATACCTTTACAGCATCTGAATTAGAGTTCAGTCAGAGTGGCCAGAACATATCGGCCGATTTAATGGACATGAATATGATTCTATTAAGAGAAATGGCGAGCGAAACAAATGCTGTATGGCATATCGAAAATAAAACGGATCGATCTGGATCAATAACCGGAATGGGGATTCGATTCACAATGAACCGCATTCCTAAGGATACTAAGTCCAATAAAAATCTAGTATCAGTTGTAAAAGGTAAAAAGAAAGATCTTACTCGCGAATTAATGAATTAAAACTGAAGAGTAAACGTCACTGGGCCATCGTTGACCAGTGACACCTTCATGAAAGCTCCAAATTTTCCTTCCTTCACAACAAAGCCCCTCGCCCTAAGGTCCCTATTAAATAAGGCATACTTCAAACGTGCTTCTTGTGGTGGCATAGATTTTTCAAAGCTTGGGCGGTGTCCACCGGATCCATCCCAGCTCAACGTGAATTGGCTAATGGAAAGGATTTCGCCTTTTACGGCAAGGATATCAAGATTCATTTTTCCTTCAGCATCATCAAAGATTCTGAGTTTGCTGATCTTGTCGATACTTTTATTTACAGTGGATTCATCATCGGCATGTTCAAAACAGACTAGAAGTAGAAGTCCAACACCTATGCTGCCAACTGTCTCATTATCCACACGGACTATGGCTTCCTGGACTCTCTGGACTACGATCTTCACGGGGCCCTTTTAGGGCTCACGTGTCTTGTGAAGGCCATGAGTATTGAGGACTGAACTCGTTGCAGGATATCTTGGTAAGTCTCTTTGAGGCCATGAGTCGTTTCGACTACAAGTTTGAGATCACTTAAAGACGGCACGTGGATGGCCTTTAATATTTTAGATAAAGGAAAATTTGTAGCTTGTGTAAGAAGGAAATTCACAAAAAGGATTATTAACTCTTCAGCATGCAATCTTATAATGACCCTTCCATTTGACATGAGATCCAACGAATAGAGTTTTAGTTCTCCTTCGTGAGTTATATTTATGTGAGTTTCCATAAGAGGCAAGTGTAAATCTATCGGGGAAGATCCTTCAACAAATTCAAAATAGATTTCCTGATTGTCTGGATAAATTGGTTTCGTTTGTTTCTGAATAAGCTTGGACTGAATCATGGGATTGCTAAAGCTGATCTTGTGCCCATATCGGCCATCATCGAGTTTCCATATTAAAGATTGAAGAGTTCTTTCGAGATTTGAGTAGTGAGACAATATTTCACACGCATACTTAGGTAAGACGTCCCTTGCGATTTGATCAATGTGATTAAATGATTTAACTATTGCCTGAGTTGAAATTTCCCAAAATGCTTCTTCTGTCTTCTCAAATATATCAAAAGCTGTCTTAAGATTAGGGGGAAGAGGTTCTGTCGCGGTCAAAAAATTAGGCACTAATAATTTTGAGAGTGAGCCCTTTACCAGACTGTGGCCAGCTGTAAACGTGAGATTTGTAACTTGCTTACCAATTGGAGTGATAAAATAATTTCTTAATATATTTGGGTTTAGACCCTGGATTTTAGGGTGAAGTTCAAAGTAGGTGCAAAGGGCTTCGCCATAATCTGAATGGATGGAACGGAAAGTATCTATTGGATGAAGCTCAAGAACGACCTCATTTCTTCTAAAATCAACGACCAGAAAATAGGACTGATCTTTTTTTAGACCAAGATTTAAGCCATTTTCATTTGGTATAAATTTTTCGTTCAGCGATAGTGATTTTATTTCAAATAAAGTCTCTAAGGGAACGCATGAATTCAAAAGACCCTTGAAGAAAGCAGGGTGAGTTATTCTGGTTGAATCCTCATTCGTTGAATGAATGAGCATGCCGTTAACCATGGCTTCCTGATAATATTCAAGCCTGAAAGAATCCGAAAATTCAATCTGGGCCATTGGAGGCATCTCCGTAAGATGTGCGAGATAAAATGACCTGAGGTGTTCGGTAATCGGAGAAAATTCCTGAAAGGTCGTAAGGTCTGCCGAAATTCTAAAATATGAACAAAGTTGTTTTGGTGGGGCCATGCTTTGAGAGCATTTACGGAAAACGTATACGTAAGACCCAAGCTCGCCTTTACCTTTTACGTTTTCCAAGTCAAAGATTGCTTCAACTTTGAGTTCTTTTAATATCGGATCTAATCTATCTCTCAAGGATGGCACAAAAAGTTTTTTATTCGAAAGAACAAAAAGATATCCATCATTCTTTATATACTTAACCTGATCCAGAATTTGCGTCATGAGAAAGTGTTGCGGATTCTTTTTCGGAAAATGAAAAATATTAAGAACGATTCGATCATATGTTGATGAATAAAAAGGGTTGTTTTCTAATAACAAACCCTGTTTGCCATTTGTGTTTTTTCTGTTTCGAAAGTGGCCACCCATAATTTTACAGATGTATTCAATAGGCTTTTCATTTTGATGTTCAGCTTTGTTAACAAGAAAAGTAAGAAATTGAAGTTCGTTACAAATTTTGGCAAAATTACCTGAGATAAATTCCAGCCCTTTAAAGTCAGGACAAAGAATCTGATCCCATCGCATATCCTTATTGTTTTCTTGGGCCAGCCAATGTGAAAGTGATAGAGATTCGAGATAATCTCCAAAATACTTGCAGCTAATGATTTCTTCCTGCTCAATTTTTCCGGCAGGAATAGTTTTTCCCTCAATCGTTTCCACCCACATAGGGAAATTGATCTGAAGAGAATTTAAAAATAATCCCAAGCTTACCTGCGACAGGGCATGAGAATAAACTTTACCTTGATCTTGTTTCACCTGGGTCCTGACAGAAACATTTTTAATGATCTCAGTGATCGCTAGGTCTTTTGAAAGAAGCAGAAGTTCTCTCATGGTTTCTTTCATGCTCTCATTTGGGCGATACCAACTATATATGTTGGTTTCAAGCGCTTGAGAATTAAGTTCAGTGAGGCTGCCTTTTTTAAAGACTTGAGAAAGAAATGATGTTGGGTAAAGTAGTGCTCGATCGTTAAGCTCAAGGCCACACTTGTTCAGAAGGCAAGCAATGAAACGTAATTTTAAGAACGTTATTGTAGCAACTCGTCCTGTATAGATACTGATAAATTGAGATACTTCTTTATCTTCGTTCAACTTTTCTGGAGTTAGAAATTGCCAGAATTGGCCCATGTCATCGAGGCCTTCAAAATGAAGACCAAGATTCTCAGAGTAGGATAGAAACTCATTATAAAGGCCCATCTTTATAGTACGTGGGAAATCTTTGGTTTTTAGAAGTTCAATTCGAACGTCGTCCTCGACTTTTTTGAGTAGGCCTTCAAATTTAATAACTTGCTTAGAGGATAAAGATTCACCCTTCCAGCCAGGTACGAAACAATTCGTGGGAGAGAATTTTGTTTCATCTAGGATTAAAGGAGTGGTGACAGTTTTCTGACGGTTTATAAAAGTAGGGAATCGGCTTTTAGCTGGACATAGATCTTTAACCGATGGCATGGCTATCGGTGGCACTGAATCATCATGCGATTCATCTTTTTGAAGCCATTGTTGGGCAAAAAAATTCTTCTTGGTCATATTTCCAAATAAACGCAAAAGTCTTTGATTTAATTATTAAAAAAGGTCCCCGATTGTGACTTATCCAAGCGTTTTTGTCATGGAAAAAAATCCTAAATAAGACTAATTCCCTAAAGGTTTTATGCGGTGTACCGATTAGAGATTTGACTTAGTTTCATATAACGAACGCAACATAAATAAATTCGGTTTGCATGGGGGATGTTATGGATAAAAGCTTCAACGATCAGGAACTTTCAGACATTATGAAAGAAATTGAAGCCATGGAAGAAGAGTTTAGCGCTGAAGAGGATACAGATAAGGTTGAAGCTTCAGCGATGATGGAAGAGCTTGCTGAAATGGAGGAGGAAAAATCGATTCCTGCCACTAATAAGAACGATTCGGTTCTTCCTTTTGAAAGACAAACAGCTCCAGCTACAACTACGGCAACTGCTAAGACTACTTCGAATACGGCGATGTCTTTTAAAGTTCAGGGTGAATTAAATCTAGAGCTTCAATTCGATATTGGCGGTAAAAAAATCACGTTGGAAGTTTCAGAGGCAGGGATGAATATTAAGATGGACGGGGGTGTTTCATTTTCCGTACCAGTCTCTAATGCACAATCTCAGAAAAAAGCCGTATAATAATTGAATGATTAAAATTCTTGGCGGCGTAGCGAAAGGATATCCTCTTGCTACTCCTAGGTCCGATTCTACACGTCCCACCTCTGTACTGATCAAAAGAAAACTTTTTGATAGAAGGCAAAATCTAGAGGGTTATCATTTTATTGATCTGTGTGCTGGCTCGGGTGCCATGGGATTTGAGGCATTATCCCGTGGTGCAGATAAGATTGCAGTGAATGATTCCATGAGAGGAGCATTTCTAACACTCAAACAAAATCAAGAACAACTCATTAAGGCCTTTAAATTTGATCCTGCCTCAATTGTTGTTAGTAATTCGGATGCAAAAATTTGGGTACAAAAAGAATTGCGTTACCAGTTTCCTGAGACCCAGGATGTAATTCTCTATCTTGATCCGCCATTTGAGGCGCATAAACTTTACTTTGAAATACTTGAATCCCTTAAGGCTTCAAACTTCGAAGGTGAGGTTTGGCTTGAATCTGACCGTTTGGTTGGCCCCAAGCTTCTAGATGTCACTGGAGCGTTCCATTCGGTTATTAAAATAGTGGAACAAGGTGATCACTTTGTCGTCATAGGAAAAGTAATATAGAATTTGATTAGTTAACCAATCAAAGGAAGCTCTTTGGAAAAGAAACGCGGACTTTACGCCGGAACATTTGATCCATTTACCAATGGTCATTTGGATATCGTTCAACGCGCTGTAAATATCTTTGATGAGATAGTTATTTTGGTTGCCGTTTCTCCTGCAAAAAAACCATTCATGTCGACTGAAGCCAGAGTTAATGTTCTCAAAAAACTTTTCGCCCACGAACCCAAAGTGGTTGTCGATAGCTGGTCAGGTCTAATAGTTGAATATGCGAGACAAAATAAAATTACCTCTATTATAAGGGGATTGCGTCCAACCGGTGATTTTGAAATCGAGTTTCAAATGGCGTCCATGAACCGTAAAATCAACCCTGAATGTGATACTCTGTTTCTCATGACAAGTGAAAAGTTGTACTACATTTCAAGCTCGCTCGTTAAAGAAGTTTATAATCACAACGGTGATATCACTCCTTTTGTACCTCCTATGGTGCATGAAGAAATGAAGAAAATTAAATCTTAAAACAAAAAGTCGATTATGCTTTTAAGCTCCCGTGTTAAAGGTCTCTCATATAGTATTACGATGAAGCTTAATGAAAAGGCTTTGGATATGACTGGCGAAGGTAAGGTTATTTATAACCTCTCTGGTGGTCAGCTTCCGATTAAACCTCTTCCAGAGTTTATTGAAAAAATTCATCACCAGCTTAATTTTGTAAAGAGTTATCAGTATTCCCCTGCGGCGGGTTTCCCAACACTAAGAAAAAAACTGACTAAATATATTGCTGAAAGCAGAAATCTTCCTCTCGACATTTTTGAAAACGACTTCGATTGTGTGATTAGCAACGGATCCAAACAATCTATCTACAATGCTCTTGGGGCACTTGTAGATCCAGGTGATGAAGTCATTTTACTTGCACCTTATTGGGTAAGTTATCCTGAAATAATTAAATTTTGGGGTGGCACTCCCCAAGTGATTAAATCGAATGTTTTCGATGCCTTTGTTCCTGCTGTTGAAGACATCAAAAAATGTATGTCTCCAAGAACCAAGGCAATAATTGTAAACAGTCCGAATAATCCTGCCGGTGTCCATTACTCTGATGCGTGGATGAAAGATTTTACAGCATTTCTGCACGAATACCCTGACCTCGTTGTGATTAGTGATGAAGTTTATTCTGAAATTTATTATTTTGATCCTAGGCCAAGTTATTTTTATCAGTTGGATCACTCACTTCTGAATCGAACAATTATTATTAATGCTATTTCGAAAACTCTTGCCTCTACCGGTTTACGCTTAGGTTATGCAGTTGGGCCGGTACCACTCATAAATGCGATGGGAAAAATCCAAGGACAATCCACTTCTGGGCCAAATAGTTTAGTCCAAAGGGCCCTGATAGATTTTGATATGAAGATGATTGAAACATTCTTAGCTCCCGTAAAGACTCACGTCAGACAGAATGCCGAAACTCTTCGAGAGAAATTTCGTGAGGCCAATTTAGGCCATTGTTGGTACCAGTCGACTTCAGCATTTTATTTTATGATCGATTTTTCCAGAACTCCCATGTTTGCTCGCTTTGAAGCAGACAAGGACCATTCTCATGTTATTGCCGAGGAGTTACTTGCAAGTGAAGGCATAACAGTTGTTCCTGGAAGCGATTTTGGCCTTCCAAACTCGGCAAGAATTGCCCTCGTAATTGAAGAAGTTCCTTTCCTGGAAGCAATATCTAAGATCGTCAAGTATTTGAACCGTACTTAGGGTAAATTCAACGGCATATTTATCCCGGACTCTAATTGTAGCCCCAATGCTTTATAATTTAGCTTAGGGGGGATCAAGATTTTGCGCTCAGCACTTATCCTATCAATACTCATTTTATTTTATAGCTGTGCTAAGAGTCCAGCTGACGAAGTTGATGAGGCCATCGACATCGCTCTTGATTATTTATCTTATGATAAATGTGATAAAGCGATTGATGTTTTAGAAGGCGTCGGTCGAGACAAAACCAATCCCATCTACCTTCAGGTTCTTTCTTCGGCTTATGCCTGCCGCGCCGGGTATGATGAAAGGGTTTTCTTAGATACTGATATCGCTAAAATTGCTTCAGCAGATCTCATGAAATCACTTACAACTTTGACTCTTTCAAATGATCATGCAGCTGATTCAGCTTCCTATTTAGATTTAAGAGAGGCGCTTGAAGTCGTTTTGTATGTGGACAGCAATCAACCTAGTCAGGTGAAACGAGAGGCCAAGTATGGGCCACGTAAGGCCGGCGATATGGGAGTGCAGGCACTTTTTTTAAGTTTTGCTCAGTTAGGAAAATTTTTGCAATTCTACGGCAACGTTGACGCTCTTGGAGTTAAGGGTGCTGGAGCAGTAAGCACAGATGAACAAGGCGCAACGGCTTCAACTTGTTTTGTTGGATACACTGAAGCTCAGTCTTTGGCATTTTTAGTTGGTGGCGGAGGTGGGGCCTGCACTGGCGGAACTAGTTCTCATCCTGATATGTTGTTCGCACCGGCCGCGACTCTTACTATTACGCAAAGAAGAATGTGTGAAGGCTTGATGTTAGTTACAAACATCGTCGATATTTTAAATAACCTCACTCTTCCTAACGATGCTTCGATGGGAGATTTGAGCAATGTTAAAACATCAATTGTTACATCCATATCGACTATCATTACTAATTTTCCTACTTTGGCGACTCTTCTAGGCACTACTTCTCAAACGACATGCGAAACATTAGTTGCCACTGCACCAGAGTTTGATAATCTTCAATTTCTTTATGCCCTTATATTTGAGGGTGGACTTCAATGAGAAATTTTAAGTTATTCTTTTTATTTCTTTTATCTACGTCAGCCTTTGCTTATGAATATCCCTATACGCTTCGCTCTCCAAGGGGGCTTTTAATGGGGGATGCTTACACTGCAGTTAATGATGATGAGTTCACTCTCTTTTATAACCCTGCCTCATTGGCCAGACATAATAGTGATCTGACATTATATCCAATCAATGCCACAGTAACTGGCACGAATATTTTTTCTGATTCAGACCGGTTTAAAAACTTTCCTAGTGATCCAGTTGCTGCCTCTGATGTTTTAATGAATTTTCCGGTTCATGCTTCAGGTGGTGTAGCTCCAGGTTTTAAGTTATTTAATTTTGGAATTAATTTTATTGCAAATGAAAGCTACGATGCTTTACTTCGAAATAATTCGCACCCCATGTTGGATCTTGATATTAGGTCTGACCGCGGTTTTGTGATGGGAGTGGGGATGCCTGTTGGAACTAGCCGTCTTGGTAAAAAATCAAAAAGTGGATCACAGACATCACTTGGTCTAAGTACGAAATACATCGAACGAACTGGTATTAAAGATACTCTGGCACTGGCCGGACCGACGGTGATTACCGGACTGGGACAGTCAGAGATGAGCGATTTGTTAAAATCATTGGGTCGAGTAAAGGGAATTGGCTGGGGTTTTGACGCGGGCCTAGAGCATGTCGTGAGGCAAGGTCCGACCCAGTATGTCTTTGCACTTTCTGCATTGGATATTACAGGAACTGAGTATAAGGTTCCTAAGAATGTCGACAATCTTAAAGTTGCTGACACCAAATCTCAGGTCAATTTAGGAATGGCCGGTGGCCAGGATTTAGGCCTTTTCCACTACGTCATCTCTGCTGACATCCGAGGACTGAACGAGCAAATTGATTTTGGAAAAAGACTACGCTTTGGTGCGCAAGTTGGAATTCCTGGGTTAACTTTCCTAGCGGGAACTAACAGTGGCTACTACAGCTACGGAGCACAGGTCGACCTCGCCTTTATGAAACTAACCGGCGGTTTTTATGACGTTGAACTCGGTTCTAAGTATAAACAGACAAAAAGTAAGCGGTTCATCATCTATCTGAGCTTATTTGACTTTTCATTCGATGCTTAATTTTTTATCCTAAATTCAACACACATGGCCCCCCACGGATAGGAGGAGTTTTTGAACAAAACTTTCATTTTGGATACTAACGTTCTGTTGCTTGATCCTCTTGCGATTAATAAATTTGGCGCAGATAACAAAGTATTTATTCCCCTTACTGTCATCGAGGAGCTAGATCGATTCAAAAAGGATCAGAATGATCTCGGTCGAAATGCCCGTTATTTTTCTAGGCTAATCGATGGTTTCAGATCGCAAGGGTCGCTCTTTAAAGGTGTTAAGCTAGAAAACGGCGGAACACTTCAGGTTAGTATAACAAAAGAGTATACTGGCACTGCTAATTCAGGTCTTAAGCTAGACTTGAACGACAATATTATTTTGGCATCGGCCTTGACTCTTAAAGAGTCAGGAGAAAACGTAGTCTTAATTACAAAAGACATTAACCTTCGATTAAAATCGGACGCAGTTAACGTTCATGCTGAAGATTACGAAACAACTGGTGTAACTGAAGATGAGCTTTATTCGGGACAGAGAGTTGTACAATTTGACCTTGAAAAGATTGAAGAATTTGAAAAAGAGCGCTTCTTAAAAATTGAAGCAGGTGATATCGCAAATCTTTATCCAAATGAATATTTAGTATTGGCAGATAAAAATAATCCTTTTAAAAAAGCTCTTGGACGCTTTCATGCCAAGAAGGGCGGACTCGTTCCTCTCATAAAGCCTAAAGAAGGCGTTTGGGGAATTCATCCAAAGAACATAGAGCAGCAGTTTGCTATGGATGCACTTTTAAATAATGAAATTAATTTGGTTTCATTGGTTGGTAAGGCAGGAACAGGAAAAACACTTCTTGCGATAGCTGCTGGTCTTGAGTGTGCCATTACAAAACAAAACTATTCACGAGTTTTAGTTTCTCGCCCTATCGTTCCAATGGGTAAAGATCTTGGGTTCTTGCCTGGTGATATTAGTGAAAAGTTAGGTCCATGGATGCAGCCGATTTTTGATAACATTGATTTCTTATTTGGAAATCAACGTGCTCGTAATGAAATGACGACTTGGGATGAGCTTATAAACCAAGGTCTTCTTCATGTTGAGCCTTTGACTTACATCAGAGGTCGTTCACTTCCTCAGCAATTCATGATTGTGGATGAGTCTCAGAACTTAACGCCGCATGAAATTAAAACAATCATCACTCGCGCCGGTGAAGGAACAAAAATCGTTCTGACTGGTGACCCCGATCAGATAGATAACGCTTACCTTGATTCATTGAATAACGGTTTGGTTTACACCATTGATAAACTCAAAGGTGAAGAAATCGTTGCTCACGTGAAACTTTCAGTCGGCGAACGTTCACCTCTGTCGGAAATCGCTAGTAAACTTCTATGAAACCAAAAAACTATCAGCGTAAACACCTAAGAGCTCCCTTCAAGGAGACGGTGCTTTACGCTGACGGAAACTATGTTTTAAAGGCCCGTGCTCTCAATATTTCCGAGGGTGGTCTGCTTATGGATGAAATGCCAAGCTTTCCAGAAACTGATGACGTTGCCATAATGATTTCTTTGCCTCAGCTTCCTTCTCTGAAGAATTTTTCTGTTCTCAAAATGCAAACTTTTGCTAAAGAACTTTTTCAACACAAGGTGATCAGAGCAAAGGCGAAAATGGTAAGAAGAGAGCAGTTATCTCAAAACTTGGATAACATTTTTCGCTCCCGTTTTGGTCTTCATTTTATTCGAATCAATGATCAGGATCAGAAGCATATTGAAGATTACGTCGTGACTTTTGCTTCTAATTTGATTTACTTGCAAACGTTGATTGATTCATTTAATTCAGATGAAGAAACGAAGATAAGGGCAAGAACCTTGGCTTCAGTGTTGGGTTACCAAGACACAGACAGGATTGCTCATCTTAGGGCCGCAGTAACTAATGACTACAAAAGTCTTCAGTGGTTATAGAGTAACGACTAAAGGTGTGCATTCTTTATTTATTGGCAGAGCTTTAAACTCAAAAGGAATCAGTTTAATTACTCGACACTCTTTTTTCTTATACTTTTTTAGTTTAAGATTTTCATAGCGTTTATTTTTCTCGCCTTCAAAACCGTAATGGCATTCCACTACAACCTCTAGAAGCTCTTTTTTGGAACTCTTATCTAGAATATTTATCAAGTATCTTTCTTGGTAGTATGACCAGTAACCAACAAATTTAGGAATCTTAGTATACTTGCTGGTATTCTCAATCAACTTTGGTTCAATCAAAATACTATCACTTTCAATATGCATATTATTTCGAAGATAAGTAATGCCTTCCGGGTTTCCATAAAGGCAAAGCGCCTCCTTACCAGAAACATCTAGAAATGATTCATGATCAAGAGATAGGACTGACTGAAAGGCTTCATTTAAGACAAAAGCAGGGTTCATTTTAAAGCCAAAGCCATAAGGATCACAAGATTGGAATAAGGCCAAAATAAAGGCGAAACTAATAAGCTTCATTATAAAATCTCCAAAAACTAAAGTGGTGACTGAGGAAGTAGTAGCATTGTGCTGCTAAACCACATTTTGGAGAACTACTTCCTTTAAGGCGTAAAAAGATTTTATAGTGCAAAATGGCACCGGCCTGAAAATGAATCATGAAAGTGGGGGGAGGTAAATCCCGTAAGTGTATGTAATCTTTCTACTCGATGCCATTTAATTTAGTTCATCTTATGTAGAAGGATAGGCTGAAACAATTATAAGATGCAGTCTACTTTAGGATTAACAAGCTGGACCCATGCAAATACCAGTCGAATTAAAGAGAAAATACCTGGAAAGAAGAATTGAGGACATTGATTTCCTCATTTCCTCATTAGAGAAAAATGATTTTGCTCCTGCTATCAAATTAGGCCATCAGGTGAAGGGAAATGCTGTTACTTTTGATTGTCCGCAAATCGCTCCACTTGGAGTTGAAATTGAATTTGCCGCCAAGAACGAAGACATGGAAGGCTTAAGGCATCTTATTCAAATAATGGCTTCTGAAATACAACAGGCCCGTCTGAACTTCCATTAATACCCCGTTTCTAGATTAAATTTGTTCCATTTTTCCCCATATATAATAAGTTATTGAACTAACTATTTGAAAATTGATTATCTGTTTGCTGGCATTCCTCTTGCTTTGTTTTTATCGAACTTAATAAGAAATGGAGTAACTTTCCATGATAACTGAAAGAAACAGAAAACAAAAACGTAATATCTTGTCTCAAGGACAAAACAGGCTGTTACAAGAATCTCTCAAGCAGCTTCTGGGCCAAGGATTGGTTCAAAGTTATCCTGAGATAACGGAACGTGAACAAAAGGCTCTCTTTCTCAAAGAAGCCCTTAATCCAATTGTTCTTCAATCTGAGTGGTTGGCCTAAAATTAATTTCATTTGCGCCCTGAATTCTACTTTTGGGTAGTCTTCGGGGCAGCCATTTTTTTTTGGAAAATTTTTCATGATGCTAGCTGGTAAAGTTTTACGGATATTGACTGTCAGTGAGTCTGAAGTCGATACTTTTGAAATTCTTCGGACCCTTGAATGTCCAGGGTACCCAATACAATCGGCAAGAGTGTCAACGATTGAAGAATTTGTTTCAAAATTAGATCTTTTTTCATGGACAGTGATTCTCTTTATCTTATGACCTAAGCCTGATGTTTAATCAAACTTCTCAGCATCCATGCATTCTTTTCATGTACCTGCATTCTATTAATCATAAGGTCACTCGTTACATCGTCTTCACACTCATCTGCCAAGGAAACAATTTCTCTGGCCGTTGTCACGACTGCTTCATTTCCATGAATGAGATTGTAAATCATTTCTTCGGTAGATGGGATTGAGCTCTCTTCTTTAATTGATGAAACCTTAGAAAATGCTGCAAACGACCCTGGTGCATATTCACCAAGGGCCCTAATCCTTTCTGCTATCCCATCAACAGCAATTGCCTGTTCTTGATATTGGTTTTCAAATAGAAGATGTAAGGACTGAAACATTTGTCCAGTTACATTCCAGTGATAGTTTTGTGTCTTGAGATAAAGAATATAAGAGTCGGCAAGAAGCTTGTTGAGCCCTCTACAGACCGTTTTACGGTCCTTTTCAGAAATTCCAATATTAATCTCAGTGCTTCTTTCTGTTTCAGTTCTATTTGGCATATGGTCTCCTATAGTGTCGCTGGAATTGGGTTCCCTTGATATTCTATAATTACGATTGCCCGTCCGTTGGGGCTACCCAATATTCCATCTTCATTAAATGCTTGGTCAATTGGTACACCTTTACGTTTCATATAATTGGAGTTTCTCTCTGGATTTTCGGCCATATTATAAAAATCAATATCCTCAGTTTCAGAGAGGTTTTTTTCGAGAAAGTTTTTTATTGATTCAGCTCTTTGTCTTGCCAGAATAATTTCTGTACTGGTCGCTTCCTGGGAAGTTGCAACTAATCTATCCGACCAAGTCAGAATTTTTATATCATCAATAACTTTTCCGGTAGAAGCCATCTTTGCAGCAAGTTCTTTTAAGTGGCGGCGATCCATTTCGCCTAATTTAGAGTCACCTGCATTGAATTCTACAGTCGTGAAATCAATTTTTTCAGAAGCCGGCTCAACTTTAATATTCGTAGATTCACTCATGAGACTTGTTGGTGCTGTTTTGTTTTCTTTTTTCTCACTTGCACAACTACCTAACAAAACAAGACTCATTCCCACCACAAATGCTGGTCTTAAGATCTGTGGACTCATAAAGCCTCCTGGTTATCCGTATTGATAAAAGCAATGCCGATGCCACAAGGTAAAACGATACATTTCCGTTAGTTATTGTTTTATGATTCGGCAGCATATTGTACCAAATAGTCTCATCTTCTGCTTAATGCCCTAAAGCATACCTTGCAACTGACCTAAGAATGATCGGTTATCAGTGGCATCAAACCTGCTTAAAAATATGAGGATCAATTAAACTGGAGGTAAATATGCATCACAATAATACACCACATAGAAAATCCGAGAAAAAGCCATTTGTTCCTACAAAAAGAAAAGATGATTCGAAGTTTGATTCAGAAAATGATGAGACAGAAATTAACCCTGAAAAACTTGAGCGTGAAGAGAAGAATTATGATCGGGCCGGATTTGATCATTCAAAAGGCCATGAACCTTACGAGTTTAAAAAATCAGATGATCCTGGTTACAAACCCAGCTCCAAAGAAGTAGACATTAATAAATTGGGAAAAGGTTTACACTAGAATAGGTGTTGGGTTTCTTGATTCATATTTTCTATGCGGACCTTCCAATCTTCATCCGCACGAGACACAAGCTCACTTTGTACAAGACGAGTCTTGAAGAAAAAGTCCTGGCCATACGTATCCATGGAGAATTCTTCCAATAGAAAGTTAATTTCGCTTTCAAGTTGGGAATTTGCAAGCGTCGACAGATATCGCTTGTAATTATCTTGAGATCTACGAGTTTCACGTAACTCGCGGAATTGTCCCATCATCAATACATTTGTCTTAATCATCATCCCCTCAATTTTTTTAGTAAAGTGACCTTCATGGTCTCTTTGCTTTATTCATACATCGCAAACTTGAGGCCAAATTCTTAGTCGCAGTTTGAAAGATGTATGACAACGCTTATAGAAAGGGTACGGGCCTTCGACAAGCTCGAGAATTTACAATCCTTAAGATTTTGTAAAGATTACTGATTATGCACAGCTAAATAGTGAATAATTTTACCACTTTGGTAGCTAATTCAGGAGTGACAGAACGCGTCTAAACATAAAAAAGGGGCCACAAAGGCCCCTTGAAATGTCACCGAACTATTTAGTCAGGTATTTTTAAAGTTTTATGCGTTCTTTTTGAACCATGCCTTAGAGCCAGTTGGATCAGGCTTCATTGAGTCTGCGCCTTTTTTCCAGTTAGCTGGACAAACTTCGCCCGACTTCGCTGTGAACTGGTAGGCCTCAACCAAACGAAGAGTTTCCTCAACGTTACGACCCACTGAAAGGTTGTTCACAGTTGCTTGTTGAATAATGTTGTTGTCGTCGATGATGAAAATTCCACGAAGAGCAACAGCATCATTAGCAAGAACTTCATAGTCACGAGCAATTTTCTTATCCAAATCAGCGATGATTGGGAATTTTACTTCACCCAGGCCACCCTCACTGCGAGGCTGTTTAGTCCAAGCAAGGTGAGAAAAGAACGAGTCAACTGAACAAGCAATAAGTTCGCAATTCATTGCTTTGAATTTATCAGCCGCCTCGGAATAAGCGACGATTTCAGTAGGGCATACAAAAGTGAAGTCTAGTGGGTAAAAGAAAAGAACTTTCCACTTACCTTTATAGTCATCAAGAGAAACTTGTTTATTCTGACCATTTACGAGAGCGTCAGCCTTAAAAAATGGTGCTGGATTACCAACTAAACGTGCCATAAGGACTCCTTGAAAGCTAAGGGTTGAACCAGATTCATTATTGAAACATGGACATAAGGAATTTAGTCTTATGAGCATATTATTTCAAGACAAACTGTTTCCATAACCTTGCAGATTGGCGAAGTCTGCCCATCTTTAAGTTAGACAGACTTAGAGTTAAATTAAACCTCAAGAATTACTTTGATTTTCCGATAAGCTTGAACAAAGAAATCAACAATTTGAGGAAAAAAAGGACCGTCATGGACACGCCTAGAGCTTACATACCCAATCCTATTGTTATTGAACAAACGGCTCGCGGAGAGCGTCAATACGATATCTATTCACGTTTACTTCTAGATAGAATTATCTTTTTAGGTACAGAGGTTAACGATACTGTAGCGAATTTACTCGTGGCCCAGATGCTATTCCTAGAGCAGTCTGATCCAGAAGCTCCTATTCATTTTTATATTAATTCTCCTGGTGGCTCTGTATATGCCGGATTGGGGATTTATGATCTTATGCAACACGTGACTTGTCCGGTTTATACATACTGCGTGGGAATGGCAGCCTCTATGGGGTCACTTCTTCTGCAGGCGGGGGAAGCAGGTCATCGGTACTCAATGCCACATTCGCGTATCATGATTCATCAACCGCTTGGTGGTGCACGTGGGCAAGCGACTGATATCGAAATTCAAGCTCGTGAAATCTTGGATTTAAAGAAACAATTGAATGAAATTTACGTTAAGCATACTGGCAAAAAGTACGAAGAAGTAGAGAAGGCCTGTGATCGCGATAATTATCTTGATCCAATCAGAGCGAAAGAATTCGGTTTAATTGATAATATTATTGCCCCTAAAGGCAAAACGAAAAAAGCATAAAAAGGTGAGTATGAGCAAAGAGAAAGCTGGTGGATCTTACGGTAGTTTAAACTGTAATTTTTGCGGAAAATCACAGAAAGAAGTTAAAAAATTAATCGCTGGTCCCGGTTGTTATATCTGCGATGAGTGCATTGAATTATGTAACGACATTATCTATGAAGATTCAGTCAAAGCAGTTTCAAAAACGGCTACGGACAGCGTGCCTAAGCCGCACGAAATTAAGGCCCACTTGGATAACTATGTGATTGGGCAGGACCGTGCAAAAAAAATCATTTCTGTTGCCGTTCATAACCATTACAAACGTATCTCATACAAAGCTTCTACCCGTGAAGGTGATGAAGTTGAGTTGGCAAAATCAAACATTCTTTTAGCTGGTCCAACAGGTTCAGGTAAAACACTTATTGCTCAATCATTAGCGAAGTTTTTGAACGTACCATTTGCAATTTGTGATGCTACGACATTAACTGAAGCTGGTTACGTGGGTGAGGATGTTGAGAACGTTATTCTTTCACTTCTTCAGAATTGTGACTTTGATGTTGAGCGTGCTCAACGTGGTATCGTTTACGTGGATGAGATCGATAAGATTGCCCGTAAATCAGAGAACCCTTCTATTACTCGTGATGTTTCCGGTGAAGGTGTTCAACAGGCATTACTAAAGCTAGTCGAGGGCTCAGTTGCTAATGTTCCACCTAAGGGCGGACGTAAGCATCCTCAGCAGGAATATATTCAGGTAGATACTCGTAATATTCTTTTCATCTGTGCTGGTGCATTTGTAGGCCTGGATAAGATTATTGAAAAACGAATGACCAAGTCTAAGTCTGTGGGACTAACGTCAGATAACTCATCTAAGATAGAAAAAACTCACTTTGAGACTTTGGGTGCAATTGAGCCAGGCGATCTGGTGAAATTTGGTCTAATTCCTGAGTTTATTGGACGACTTCCTGTGACAGCAATGCTGGAAGAGCTAGATGAAAAAGCTTTGGTTTCGATTCTAACTGAGCCAAAAAATGCGATTGTTAAGCAATATCAAAAACTATTTGATTTTGACGGTATCGATTTGGAATTTACGGATGATGCTATTCTTGAAGTTGCTAAAACTGCATTGACCAAGAAGACTGGTGCACGCGGACTGCGTGCTATTCTTGAGCAAGTAATGTTGGACGTTATGTATGACCTACCAGGTCTCGAGAAGATTGCTAAATGTATTGTGACTAAGGAATCAATTATAGGTACTGGGAAGCCAATTCTTGAAGAGGGCGACCGCAAAAAGCGCGCTGATTCAAAAGTTGGGGCCAAAGCTGCCAAAAAAATTGAAAACGCGTCGTAATGACACTGGTTATTTCTAACACTAAATAACATTCAACTAATAGAAATCGTTTAACTCGGTAGGCTTAGGAAAAAAACTCCTAGGCCTTTTTTTTGTATATTCTAAAGTTAATTTCGTGGGATACTATTTTTATATAACCTCATTGATCGAGGTTATTTTGTTCCCGAGTTTGATAAGAGCGCAGGAGGTGCTATGTCCGACAAGAAATCTGAAGCTGTTAATAACAATTTCCCCTTACTGCCCCTACGAGATGTCATCATCTTCCCGCACATGGTTGTGCCTCTCTTCGTAGGACGAGAAAAATCAATCTCAGCTTTGGAAAAAGCCGCAAAGAACGGTAATGAACTCTTTTTGGTAACACAAAAAGATGCATCAGTTCTGAATCCTGAACGTGAAGACGTTTATGATATCGGTACTGTTGTAAGTATCATCCAAATGCTTAGGCTGCCGGATAACACTGTTAAGGTGCTTATCGAAGGTAAGTATCGAGCGAAGATTAAAAACTTTCGCTGTGAAAATGATGGCTACTACTCAGACGTTGAGAAGTGTGCTGATATAACTGAAAGCGATGTTGAAGTTGAAGCTTCGATGCGTTCAGTGAAAAGCATTTTCGAGCAATATGTAAAACTCAATAAGCGCATTCCTCCTGAGCTTTTGATGAGTATTTCTTCAATCACAGATCCTTCTCGTTTGGCCGACATCATTGTCGCTCACTTGACGATGAAGATTCCTGAGAAACAAGACATTCTAAATGCAGTTAATGTTGATACTCGGTTGCAACTTCTTCTTGAGAAAATGCAAGGTGAAATCGAAATCATTAACGTTGAAAAGAGAATCCGTTCACGTGTGAAAACACAAATGGAAAAATCTCAGAAAGAATACTATCTGAATGAGCAAATGAATGCGATTCAGAAAGAACTTGGTAACAAGGACGATAAGTCTGATGCTGCTGAGTTAGAAGAGAAATTGAAAGCTAAGAAAATGCCTGAAGAAGCTCGTGAAAAAGCTAACAAGGAACTTCGCAAGCTTAAGTCAATGTCACCAATGTCTGCAGAAGCTGCAGTCGTTCGTAACTATCTTGACTGGATGATCTCTCTTCCTTGGGATGAATTTACTACTGACGATAACTCTGTAGCGAAAGCTCGTGAGATTCTTGATAACGATCACTACGGTCTGGATGATGTGAAAGAACGTATTGTTGAATATCTTGCTGTTCGTTCATTAGTTAAAGACGACACTCGTGGGACACTTCTTTGTTTAGCTGGTCCTCCAGGTGTTGGTAAAACTTCAATTGCTAAATCATTGGCCGAATCATTAGGCCGTAAGTTTGTTCGAATCTCTTTAGGTGGAGTACGTGATGAAGCTGAGATTCGGGGTCACCGTCGTACATACGTAGGTGCCATGCCTGGTAAAATCATTCATGCTCTTAAAAAAGCAGGAACTTCTAACCCGGTCATCCTTTTGGATGAGATCGATAAAATGAGTTCTGACTTCCGCGGTGATCCAGGAGCAGCAATGCTTGAAGTATTGGATCCAGGTCAAAACAAAGCTTTCGGAGATCACTACATCGAGTGTGAGTACGATCTTTCTAAAGTTATGTTCATTATGACTGCGAACGATTTGGGAGCGATTCCAGGTCCACTTCGTGACCGTATGGAAATCATCCACATCGCTGGTTATACTCCAGATGAGAAAATGCAAATTGCGAAGAAATACCTTCTTCCTAAATCTGTAGAGTCTCACGGTTTGAAAAACTACCCGGTAACGATGAGTGATAAAATTTTCACAACTGTAGTTCGTGGTTATACAAGAGAAGCTGGTGTACGTGAGCTTGAACGCTTGATGAACACTATCTCTCGTAAAATTGCGACAGAAGTAGTGACTGAAGATATCAAAGAAGGCCGTAAGTTCGCTATCACTGATAAGAATCTTGAAAAATATCTTGGTCCAATCAAGTATGACCGTACCGGCATCGAAGAAACTCCTCAGATCGGTCTTGTGAATGGTTTGGCATGGACTTCGGTTGGTGGAGAGTTACTTAACATTGAAGTAGTAACGGTTCCAGGTAATGGAAAAATCCAGGTTACAGGAAATCTTAAAGAAGTGATGAGAGAGTCAGCTTCTGCAGCTCTTTCTTATGTACGCTCAATCTCTGGTCGCCTTGGTGTGGATCATGATTGGTACACAAAAAATGATATTCATATCCACGTTCCAGATGGTGCTACTCCAAAAGATGGTCCTTCTGCCGGTGTGACAATGGCGACCGCTTTGACTTCTGCTATCGCTGGCATCCCTGTTCGTCAGGATGTTGCCATGACTGGTGAGATTTCACTTCGCGGACGTGTACTTCCAATCGGTGGATTAAAAGAGAAGATCCTTGCTGCTAAACAGGCCGGTATCACAACTGTGATCATTCCTGAGAAAAACCGCAAAGATATCGCTAAGATCCCTGATGAAATTAAGAATGGAATCAATATCTGTCCAGTATCAGATGCTGAAGAAGTTCTGAAAATTGCTTTAAACCTATCGAAGCCGGAAGAGTTCATGAAAACTCGTGCGCTTAAGGTTCTTGATGGT
>CAMDQH010000040.1 GCA_945905815.1 Bacteriovorax stolpii
TCCATGGACAAATTTTTGCCCAAGAGTGCTTTAAGTTTATCCAGCTCTCTCATGGTTTCATCAGATAGCACAATCGCGACTTGTACTTTATCTTGAGAAACTCTTCTCTGAGTATCTTTCGGAAGATCTTCTTTACCAGATAGCTGAAAAAGTTTTTGTTCGCATTCTCTTTTAGATAGTCCTTCTATCTTTTTGAGTATGCCCCGTTTTTCAGAAGTTGAGCTGTCTTTAAAGAATTGATTCATTTGAGAAATATTAGATAAAGTTAGCAATCCAGATTCAATTTTTTCATCTATCTCTGGAATCTCAGCAAGGAGCCGTGCTGCTACAATACGTCTATACGCGCTCGCTTCTGAATAACCTAACTCCCGCACGCAGTAATCGAATAGAGAAGAGTATTTATGTTCTGAATAGAGTTTGCGGTGATCAATTTCCTTCAAGTGATGCAGAACTCTGGTCGTTGTCTCTCGCTCGGAGATCACCAAGTTTTTTGTATCAATAAGTAAAATTTTATCTGTTAAATGTGAAAGCTGCATGATAAACAATACGGAAAAGATACGGATATGTCAAATAAAAAAAGGATTCATTTGAAAAAAACTAAAAAGCACTTCCGCCGGCGGAAGTACATTTCTGAAGATGGGGTAATACTATTACCTTGAGGTGGTTTTTTTTCTATTTGCCCCTACGGGTTGACGCATGGCCTTTCAAATTTTTAAAGCTTGACGTTTTTCCGGATGGCCCTTATCTCTATTAAAGGTACGTACAAAATCAGGAACAAAATGGCCGAGAAAAAATATCTGGTAATTGTCGAGTCACCTACGAAAGCAAAAACTATTCGAAAGTTTCTACCGAGCAACTATATAGTAGAGGCGAGCATGGGTCATATCCGTGATTTGCCGCAATCCGCTTCAGATATTCCTGCTGCCTTAAAAAAAGAAGATTGGGCGAAACTCGGCGTAAATGTTGAAGAAGATTTTGCACCTCTTTATGTTGTGCCTAAAGATAAGAAGAAAATTATCACTGATCTTAAGTCGAAAATGAAAGATTGCGCCATGATCTATCTTGCGACCGATGAAGATAGAGAGGGTGAATCGATTTCTTGGCATTTGCTTGAGCTTTTAAAACCTAAAGTTCCGGTGAAGCGAATGGTTTTCCACGAGATTACTAAAGCTGCCATTTTAAAAGCACTTAAAGACACCAGAGAAGTAGATGAAAAACTAGTTCGTGCTCAAGAGACTAGACGTATATTAGACAGACTCTATGGCTACACTCTCTCTCCTTTAATATGGAAGAAAATCGCTTACGGCCTTTCGGCCGGGCGTGTTCAATCAACAGGTCTGAAAATGATCGTTGAACGTGAACGTGAGCGCATGCGTTTTAAGCGTTCCGTTTATTGGGATATTAAAGCTGAAGTTCATCCTGAAAAAGATAAAAAAGCGCTCTTTGAAGCCAAGTTAACTATGGTTAAAGGTGGAAGAGTTGCTGGTGGAAAGGACTTTGATGGACTTACTGGTAAACTTTTTGATGAGAAGAAAGTAGTTCTTCTGGATGAAAAGAAATCCAAAGATCTTGCTAAGAATATACAGGCGGCAACTTGGAAAGTGACTTCTGTTGAGGAGAAAACTTTTAATTCGAAGCCTGCTATTCCGTTTATTACTTCTACTCTTCAAATGGAAGCCAACAGGAAGCTCGGATTGTCTTCAAAAGACACTATGAGAACGGCGCAAAAATTATATGAAGAAGGTCTAATTACTTATATGAGAACAGATTCACCCAATCTTTCACAAGAAGCTATCAATGCTGCTCGTGAAATGGTGGTGAAACTCTACGGCAAAGAATATTTACACCCAGAAGTTCGTCAGTATACGGCAAAACAAAAAGGTGCTCAAGAAGCACATGAAGCTATCCGTCCCGCGGGTGCAGAATTCACTCATCCGGATAAAACCGGCATGACAGGACGCGAACTTCAGCTTTATGAATTGATTTGGAAGCGCACGATGGCAACTCAGATGAAAGAAGCTGAGAAAGCATCGATGACGATTAAGATAGAAGCAGGGGACGCTGAGTTTTCATCAAGCGGAACGCGCATTATCTTCCCAGGCTTTTTACGCGTTTATGTTGAAGGGTCCGATGATCCGGATGCAGCACTTGAAGATAAGGAATTAATTCTTCCTGTCCTTAAAAAAGGCGACATCCTCAAAGCCGCCGCGATTAATCCTACTCAACATGAAACAAAACCACCTGCAAGATTCACTGAAGCTTCGATCGTTCAAGGGCTAGAGAAAGAAGGCGTTGGACGTCCGTCTACATACGCTTCGATTATTGGAACTATTCTGGATCGTGGTTATGTCAGAAAAGATGCATCGGCTTTAATTCCGACATTTACCGGAATGGCCGTGATTCAACTTTTAGAAAATCACTTCGCTCATTTAATGGATTATTCTTTTACTTCTGAAATGGAAGAGTCGCTGGATAAGATTGCTTATGGCGAAGAAGATTCACTTAAGTATCTGACCAAGTTTTACAAAGGTAAAAATGGTTTAGCTAAGAAAGTAGAAGAGCAAGATAAGAAAATTAAAGCAGAAGAATCCCGCACTATTCATCTTGTAAAAGATGGCGTGGACATGAATATTAAAGTCGGACGTTTTGGGCCATACGTGGTTGAAGGCGAAGGCAAAGATGAAGTTCATGCCTCTATTCCAGAAGACATTGCTCCAGCAGATTTAGATCCAGAACAAATCAAAGAATTACTTAAGAATCAGGCCGATGGTCCGACTCCTATTGGTGTTGATCCAAAGACTAAGCAGAAGATTTATTGTTTGGTTGGCCGATATGGTGCTTATTTCCAATTGGGAGAAGTCACAGAAGAAGCCCCTAAGCCGAAAAGGGCCTCTTTACCAAAGGGTATGGATCCGAAAACGGTGACAATGGATGCTGCTCTCCAGGCATTATCTCTTCCTAGAGAGCTTGGAATCCATCCTGAGACAAAAAAGCCGATTCTTGCCAACAATGGTCGCTTTGGACCTTACGTAATGCATGATGGCAATTTCCGCTCCCTCAAAAAAGAAGACGACCTTTTTGGCATTGACCTTAAACGAGGCCTTGAGCTTCTGAATGAAGAGAAAAATGCTTCTCGCAGAGGCGGAAAAGTCCTTAAAGACTTCGGCGTCGTGGCAAAGTTAAAGAAAAAAGTCTCTATTTTGGACGGAAAATATGGACCTTACATTAAGGTCGGGACCAAGAATATTAACCTTCCGGAAGACAAAAGAGACCCGAAAGTTATTGAAAAGATGACTGAGGCCGAACTTGCAAGTATTGTTCTTGCTGCCGGGAAGAAATAAAATTCTTCGTTGACAGTGAGCGCACCCATGGGTAAATTGCTCGAACTTCAAATTACAAGGATATACCTATGAAAAAAGATATTCACCCAAACTATAGAGATGTTGTTTTCAAAGACGTTTCTTGCGACTTCGAAATCATTACTAAATCAACTATCAAGACTAATGATAAAATTACTCTTGCTGGTAAAGAGTATCCACTTTTTAAAGTTGATATTTCTTCTGGTTCTCACCCTTTCTACACAGGCACTCAACGTGTTATGGATACTGAAGGACGTGTTGATCGATTCAATAAAAAATACGGCAAAAAAGCATAATAAAAAAAGCCACCTTCGGGTGGCTTTTTTTTTGTCATTTATTTTAATCCAATCTTCTTTCGATTGGCGGGAAGCTTGGGGTTGATTTGTTCTTCAATAGCATCCATTCTTTCAAAAACAATCTTAAACAATTTGTGAGTCGTTTTATCTGTATGAGTCTTTTCCATTGCGAGAAAGCTTCTGAGTTTTATGAAAATTCTGATGATGGAGATGTTCACTTGAATTGCTCGCTCACTACTTAGAGCTGTCGAAAGCATTGCGATACCACCTTCTGTGAAAAGCATCGGTAGTGTTCGTCTTTTGTAATTCCAGGCGCTTGCAGGGTTTGCGGTCACAAATTGTGACCGCAAATCAGCCAACTCATCAAAATTACATATAAGCATGAAATCCGGAGGGAACCTTTCAAGATTTCTTTTTACGGCCTGATTAAGAACCTTGGTCTCAACTTGATAAAGCTCAGCAAGATCAGAATCGATCATCACTTTCTGATCGCGAATAACGTAAATCATTTTTTCAATTTTTGTTGTGCCAATCTTTTCCATATAACGTCCCCTTTATGAAATGCGTGGAGATTACGTTTTGAAAAAGACATGTGCCCAGAAGTTTTGTTGGAAGCGAGAGGCTTCTTCAAAAATGAAAATCTATTTCACCATCGTCGGTGCAGTCTGAACGTCTTTAGAATGTGAGAAATACCAAACGAGACCAACTCCAAAAAATGTATAGTGAGCATTTTTATAAAGAGGACTTCCTTTATAAACGGCACCATCTAAATAATCATATCGCAAAAATGGAAGGATAAGAAAATCACCAATACGTTTGTTAAAGGTGGCCATGAATTGCGTCCCTGAATAACCGGACACCGAGTGAAAGTATTTGCGTTCCGCTGTGACGTCCTCAGAGTCAACAGCGTAGAAGCGGTTATGAAAACCCGCTGACCCAAACTGAGGACCAATTGAAAATTCTGAACCCCAGCCCCAAGTACTATCAGTCGCCTTAGAAAGAAGATTGAGATACGCAATGGAATAGTAACCTACATGATCAATGTAAGTTAAATTGGTGGCATAGACCCCTCGAAATGGCATTTCAAGATTGAGGAAATGTTTTTCATCTTGGGATTTCCACCAGTAGTAACGAAGAATAGGTCCTAGTTCAAATGTAGGATCAAGATTTCTCATCCCTTTTCTTAGATCATCCTCGCGGCTATTTACGTTAAGTCCAAGATTGAAACTTAAATCCAAAACGAGGGTATCTGAAAGACGGGCAATGTGTTTTCGAATGTAGCCATTCTCAGCTTCAATGTTTTTTCCACGCACAACATAGGCCGGGAAGGGGAAGTAGTACCATTTGTTCTGAGGAGATCCACGGTAGTGGTCGGCCCTGAACGGGAGAAATCCTGCACCGACTTCCCAAAGAGGAAGTTGTTTTTTTTCTTGGGCAAATAAAGGAATACAAAGAAAGCTTAATAAAATGAACTGTAGCAAATTTAAATCCCATGGCAATTTTATGAAACTTAATGCTCCAATATAATTGTCAGAATGACCAGCCGTTTAGCAACACTGATGAGCAGGATGATGAGGATGACGGTGAGCATGCTGGATATTTTTGGCATGGCCAATGACTAAAAACAAGCTGCCACAAATGGAAATTCCGTGGCTGATCTGGTCTGAAACTTTGCCTTCAACCATGATTCCTAAAATCACCAAAAGAATACCCACTAAGGCCGTGGCCAAGATCCAAGTCAGACCATGCTTTTTATAACCAGGTATAAAAGCAAAGGGCGTAGTTATGAGCATGGTGATGAGGACACCAATATGCACCCAAGATGAATGGGTATATTGGGAAGTGAAGGGTAAAAATAACGGCAGAAAGGCCACCATGATACAGTGAACAACGCAAGCCGAAGAAAAAGTGATACCGAGACGGTCCCAAACAACTTTTTTCATACTGCAGGGTATACACGAACCGCAACAGATCGTCTATAATAGGGCCATATAAAGACCCCGATTTGTAAAAACTACGCCTTTTATTTAGGAGATAACTTATGAGAATTTCATTCATTATTGGACTACTGGCCCTAAGCCTAAGCGCATTTGCCGCAAAAGTGGAAGTAGATGTAAGCGGTATGACTTGTGGAATGTGTGTTGCTGCCATCACTAAAGAGCTTGAAGCCACAGAAAAGGCTTTAAATATCTCAGTTAATCTTGAGACAAAAAAGGCTGCTTTCGAAGAAGTGAAGGGTAAAAAACTTTCTGATACAGAAATTAAAGCAGCAATTAAAAAAGCCGGTTATGAAGCAGTAAAAATTTACCGCAAATAAATGGCGCAGATTAAAATCCTGTTTGGTTCGCAATCAGGAAATGCACAGAATTTGGCGAATGTTATTAGCGAGAGTCTCACTAATGCGGGATTTGATTCACCTGTTTTAGATATGGGTGCAATTGATCCGGAAAATATTCATGACATGGATTACGTGATGATTGTCACCAGTACATATGGTGATGGTGAGCCACCTGATAACGCTTCAGAATGGATGAGTTATTTAAAATTTAATGAAGAGCTTAATTTGTCTCATCTTAAATATGCTGTACTGAGTTTAGGTGATTCTTACTATCCGCATTTTTGTCAGTGTGGGAAAGATTTTGATGAGTACTTGTCTAAACATGGCGGGCATTCTTTGGTGCAGCGCTTAGATTGTGATCTTTATTTTGAAGAACAGTACCCAGAATGGTTAAGTGGCCTCATTGATGTTTTAAAAAATAAACTTCAAGAGTAAAATAATAAGAAATTTCCGATCAAGGATGGTCTGGCTTGAAGATTGGTATTCTCTCCCGTAACCCACGAATTTATTCTACTCATCGTTTAGTCAAAGCGGCGATTGCCAGGGGACATGAAGTTCAAGTGGTAAATGCTTTGAGCTGTTATATGAACATTACTTCGGCGAAACCAATGGTTCATTTACGTGATCAAGAGCTCAATCAATTTGATGCCATCATTCCAAGAATTGGTGCGAGCATTACGTTCTACGGAACTGCTATTTTGCGCCAATTTGAAATGATGGGAATGTATTCATTAAATGAATCAACTTCGATCACTCGTTCAAGAGATAAGCTTCGTTGTTTGCAAATTCTTTCACGCTCAGGGATTGGTCTTCCCACTACTAGTTATGCTCATTCAACTAAGATGACTGGAAAATTAATTGAAATGGTTGGTGGAGCTCCTTGTGTGATCAAATTGATTGAGGGCACACAAGGTAAGGGTGTGATTCTGGCCGATACGCCGAAAGCCGCCGAATCAGTTATCGATGGACTTCGTCAGATGAAGGCCCATTTTTTAGTTCAAGAATTTATTAAAGAAAGTAATGGATGCGACATTCGAGCTTTTGTCATTGGTGATAAAGTTGTGGCGAGCATGATGAGAAGGGCCAAGGAAGGAGAGTTTAGATCGAACCTGCATAGGGGTGGAACGGCGACGCAAGTTGATATTTCACAGGAAGAAGCTCAAGTGGCCGTGAATGCTGCAAAGGCTTTGGGACTAAATGTCGCGGGAGTGGATCTTCTTCGTTCAGATAGAGGACCATTAGTTTTGGAAGTGAATTCATCACCTGGACTTCAGGGAATTGAAACTTCAACCGGTTTGGATATTGCCGGGATGATCATTGATTACATTGAAAAAAATGTTGAAAAAAATTGTGAGCACTACGCAGGCTGATTTAAGATATATTGTCTGTCTTTTAAATCTATTGCAAAAAAATCCGTTAAATTCTTAAGCTTGTTCTTATCTAAAAACTTCAACATCTCACGATTAATATTTTTGAGTAGGTCAGGCCCCTGATAAACATAAGCAGTATAAAGCTGAACTGCCTTCCCACCATCCATCCAGAAATCTTTTACATCCTGAAAGTTAGAAATGCCGCCAACACCAATGAGTTCCAAGGGGGCCTGTTGATCCAGAATTAATTTTCTGATTTTTCTGGCGCGCTCTTTGAGAAGAACTCCGGAAACTCCACCCACACCTCGCTCGGGCATGATGGTGGTGTTAGTTGCAATTAACCCATTCAATTTAAATTCAGTCGCGAGTTCTGTTAGTTCAATAACTTTTTTTTCTTCCAGATCTGGAGCAATTTTTAAAAATAAGTCTTTTTTGCAACAAGACTTTAACTCACTGAAAAGTTCTGTGAGGTATGACTTTTCCTGAAGTGCTCGAAGACCGGGGGTGTTAGGGGAGGAAACATTGATGGCAAAATAATCCACATCATCTTCCAGAGTTGCCATCATGACACTGAGCTCTTCGATGCTTTCTTCCGGAGTGGATTCTTTATTTTTTCCAAGATTCGCCCCAATGGGGAAAGATTTATTGAATGTCTCAAGCCTTGGGGCAATGTGTAATAAGCCTTCGTTGGGAAAGCCCATGGCATTTCTTAGACTTTGTTCGCTTGGGTATCTGAAAAGTCTTGGGCGAGGATTACCCAGTTGGGGGCGAAGAGTGATGGTCCCGCATTCAAGAGCACCGAATCCCTGAAGCGCAAAAAAAGGCAAAGCTTCTGCATTTTTATCCAAACCGGCAGCCAGGCCAATTGGAGACTTCCAAAGATTTGATCCTACCTTAATCGCTAATCGATCAGATATTTCAGTTCCTGACAATCTTCCTATTGTCGGACTTAAACGCGCAACCGAAAGAGTTAATTCGTGGGCGGTTTCAGGTGTAAGTGTGAAAAGCAGAGGTTTAATTAGAGAGTAAAGCATACTTAGATATTATGAAGCTTTTCTTTGAAAGTCATTAAGGCCATGAGATGATCCTCGCAACATTTGAGGAAACTATGCCCTTCATATTTGTGGTTCTTTTGACCTTATCATTTTCAGTCATGGCGCAATATTCTGAGCAACCTTTGAAGGAAAGTTCAATCGATTTGAGATCTCAGACGATACTTTTTAGTGTCGAAATCCCTGAAGATAAGAAAACATATTTATTGGAACGAACGGCCAATGAGGATTTCTTCCTTAGGTTAAAACACAAGAGTGATGAGATTCTAAGAAAAATCTCCGGTAGGGATGCTTTGAAGCTGGAACGAGATTTTGCTTCTCGATTTTTACGCTGCCAATATGAGATTCCGCTTAAAGATGGTGAATGTGAAGTAACGCTTCGCCTCAGAATGAAGGGCGAGGAGCAGGAAATATGCGAGAAAGATGATAAGAAGAGTCAAGAGATGGCGGCCCTCATCACCGAACTGGCCAAAAGATTCTAAAAAATATTTCGAATTTCCCCAACTAAAAAACATTGCCTCAGAAGCTTCATGAGTAGAAAATAGGTGCATCCCTTATCTTGAGTTTAAATCGAGGTTTCATGAAATCCCACGTTCTAGTGTTAAGTATGTTGCTACTCGCT
The DNA here is from genome assembly GCA_945905815.1 of Bacteriovorax stolpii. Lineage (GTDB taxonomy): Bacteria > Bdellovibrionota > Bacteriovoracia > Bacteriovoracales > Bacteriovoracaceae > Peredibacter. The sequence continues at coordinate 9,038 of CAMDQH010000040.1, forward strand.
CAGTCTGCTTATGCCCAAAAAGACAAAAAAGCATCTGAACTTCCTGAGCCGTCTGTACTTGGGAGTCTAATATCTTCTAAACCCCGTTATACACGTGAAATGGTTTTAGGAAATATTTTGAAAGGTGCTCTTGAAAATATGCACTTATCAAATAAACAAATTGATAACACTCTGTCAGAGAATGCCTTCAAGGTTTATTTAGAAAGACTGGATTTCGGGAAGCAGTTTCTTCTTCAGTCAGACGTTAAGTCACTCTCAAATTCAAAACGTGAATTTGATGACATGTTAATCTCTGGGGATTTGAAGATACTTGACGACAGTTCGGAACTTCTTAACAAACGTATTGGCCAAATTGAAAAGCATGTTGAAGCTTTATTAACTAAACCCATGGATTACACCAAGAAAGATGTGATTGAAACTGATCCTAAAAAGAGAATTTTTCCGGCCAATGAAAAAGAGTTATTTGCCCATTGGGACAGACTCATGAAGTATGAAGTGATGAGCCGTATCGTAGATATGAAAGAAGAGCAGAACGGACTTGCAACAGACGAGAAAGGTAATAAAAAGAAACCAACGACTGATAAGAAATTGTCTGAAGTCGAGATTGAAAAAGACGCTCGCTCTAAAGTACTTAAAAGTTACAAAAAGATATTTGCAAGGCTTGTTAACGAAAAACGCTCTGACAAGCTTGATAAGTTTTACAACGCTATAACTAAAGTTTTCGATCCTCACACAAACTATTTAGTGCCTGAAGAAAAAGAAGATTTTGATATTGATATGTCAGGAAAGCTTGAAGGTATTGGAGCTATCTTAAGAGAAGATAATGCATACATAAAAGTTGAAAAGATTGTTCCTGGTTCTGCTTCTTGGAAAACAAAAGAAGTTGAAGCTGAAGATGTCATTCTTAAAGTTGGTCAAGGTAAAGAAGAGCCAATTGATGTTGTTGATATGAGTCTGAGAGATGCCGTGAAACTTATTCGTGGGAAAAAGGGTACGGAAGTTAGACTTACGCTTAAGAAGCCAAACGGTCTCATTAAAGTTGTACCTATCATCCGTGACGTCGTTGAAATCGATGAGTCATATGTAAAAGGCACCATCCTTGAGCTTGCTCCAAATAAAACGAAAATTGGTTATATTAATGTTCCAAAGTTCTACCGTGACTTTAATGATCGTGCTGGAAGAAACGTTACTGACGATACTCGTAAAGAGATTGTGAGAATGAATAAAGAAGGTGTTGCAGGAATAATCGTTGATCTAAGAAATAACGGTGGAGGCGCCCTAGAAGATGCCCGAATGATTTCGGGACTATTTATTGAAAAGGGTCCAATCGTTCAAGTGAAAGCACATACTGGAGCAGTCGACATTCTTACTGATACAGATTCAACAATTGATTTCCAGAAACCAACAATTGTATTGATTAATCGCTTTTCAGCTTCTGCTTCAGAAATCGTAGCAGCAGCACTTCAGGATTACGGGCGTGCCGTAATTGTAGGGGGAGAGTTTTCTCACGGCAAAGGAACTGTACAAGCAGTGGTTGATTTGGATGGGTACGTTTCACCGATGGCCAAATCTTATTCGCCACTTGGTGCTCTTAAAATTACCATTCAAAAATTCTACCGTGTAAATGGAAGCTCTACTCAATATAAAGGAGTTACTCCTGATATCATTTTACCGGATCAGTTTTCTCATCTTGAATCTGGCGAGAAATTTTTGGATTATTCAATCCCTTGGGGAGAAGTTAAAGCGGTTAAATATGATAAGTGGAAAAACAAATTTGACCTAAAAGCACTTCGTGCCAATAGTCTTTTGCGTGTGAAGAAAGATCCAAAATTTGGCCACCTCAACGATACAATGAAATGGTACAAAGATCAGAAGGCAAAAACCAAGCGTTCTTTGGCATTGGTTGATTTTGAAAAAGAAAGAAAAGAAATTCGCGAGAAGACCGATATCTTTAAAAAAGAACTCGAAAATCAAAGCCTTGCAGTCGTAGACATGAGCGGCTTAAAAGATAAGGCCCACCAGGAAAAGTTTGAGGATTTTGCCAAATCTCTTCGGAAAGATGCTGTGATTGAAGAGTCTGTCCATATTATGCATGATATGTTGAAGATGGAAAAATAATTATACGATTTAGTATATGGATGACGAAAAAAAAACGAATTTAGATGAGCTCCCCAATTTGGGGAGCGAACCAGAAATCAAGATAACTCCACTAAGAGTTATGCCTTCAAGGCCTGAACCGCGAATTGAAAATCTTAAAAGCTTGAACGATTCAGAAAAGGCAGATGCCTTATCTGAGCGTTGGCTTTTTGAGAATAAAAAGTCAAAGTGGCTATGGTTGCTCCTGTTGTTAGCATTCTTTGCGCTTGAGAAAAGTGGATATATTTGGAAACTACATACAAATAGCATTCGAGTCGAGAAGCCTGCTGACAATTTATTGGCGCAGTTTAATGCCCTCGCTTTTGAATCCGAAGAACTTGAGTTCTTGCTGAAGCATCCACTAGTCTTTGCAATTCTAATTCCCTTCTTTTTTAAGTTTAAGGGTAGATCGAATGATTCTTTTGAACTTACCTTCAACGGAGTTACTGCTGTTAAAACGATTGATGTCCCTGTTTTTGAGTTCCCCGTACGGGTCAAAATGAAATGGAATGACATTAAATCAGTGGAAAAGACGGTTGTAAAAGGTCGCGAAGTACTTATACTTCATAATCTTGAAGGGCCTGCGGCCCAATTGATATGGGATATTGATATGATTAAAAAGAAAGTTGTGAAACAAGTACTGACCAATCTTGTTTCAGCTAAACACCCAATGCGCATTTTTATTGAAAAGGAAATAACTTGAAATCTCAACTGACTCTGGAACAGAAATACGATTTTTATGAGCGATCAGTGCAAAATGCAGAAGGTGAAGTTGAGTTCATGCGAACTGAATATAAACGCTTTTACGGACATTCGGCTTTTGTTTTCAGAGAGGATTTTTGTGGTACCGGTGCCATGTCATGTAATTGGGCGGAACAGGACAAGAACTGTGAAGCTTATGCAGTGGACTTAGATCCAGAGCCTATAAAGATGGGTCACGTTCGTCATTTTTCAAAACTTGATAAGTCACAGCAAAAACGCGTTCACTATATGCAAAAAAATGTCATGAGTGTTAAAACTCCCAAAGTGGATGTTGTTTGTGCTTTTAATTTTTCATATTTTATTTTTAAGTCGCGCAAGCAGTTACTTCAATATTTTAAAGCGGTACGCAAGTCAGTAAACAAGCAAGGTGTATTCTTTCTTGATATTTTTGCCGGCCCAGATAGCCAAAAACTTATAACCGATGTTAAAAAACTCAAAAACCTAACTTATTATTGGGAATGCCAACACTTTAATCCTTTTACACATGAATGTACTTTCGCGATTCATTTCAAAGATTCAAAGGGCAAAAAACATAATAACGTATTTACCTATAATTGGCGTTTTTGGACGATGCCAGAAATTAGAGACCTTTTGATTGAGGCCGGCTTTTCTAAAACAGTTGTTTATTGGGAAGGCGATGATGATGAAGGTAATGGCGATGGAAATTTTGTTCCGGCCGAAGATGCTGAGAACTGCGATGCATGGGTTTCCTACATTGCGGCACTAACCTAAACGAGAATTGTCTCGAGCTTTTCAACAAATTTCAAGAACCTATTGGTTGTAAATACTACCCGAAGCTCTTTGAGGATTTCCTCAAGCGTGATATCGGGATTTGCAATGATCATTCTGGTGAACTCTTCAGCAACAATGAATACGATTGCCATTGGGGTCATATTCGCGCCGTAGTTGTCAGAAAATCCGAGTCCGTGAAGTTGACCATGATGCTGTCGAATAATCTGATCGGCTCCCATCGGTGCATGTGGAAATTTGGTTATGTATTCCGCTGATAGCTGTGCGTGCTTCTCCACCAGTGTTTTTTTCTCATCGGAGAGTGTTGAGTTTTTGAGTTCATGCGTGGAATGTATCTGACATTGTTCTTCGTTTTCTAAAGCAAGATCATGAAAAAAAGCAATGAAGCTGATCTTCTCTTCTTGCTCACTATTTCCCCAATCGATATTGTGAATAATGTGAAAACTAACATAAGTAAGGATTTGAGTATGTTTATAAAGGTAGCTGGCCTTATTGCTTGTTAGGCGCTCGAGGAGTTTAGAGAGCTGCTTGTTTCTTTTAGCAGTCTCACTGATGGCCGCAATATTCTTTTTCGCCAGACCCACTGTCTCTTCATTGATTCCCATCAAGAGTAGTTTTTTTGAAAGAAGCTCAATACTCGTATCAATGGCAGAAATATTTTCATCTTCTGACAGATCTTCCATTCTCAGTGCCGCTATGAGTTCAGCTGTTACGTTATTTACGAAATCAAGGCGGTCCATTTTATCGATGTAGAGAGTTTGAATTCCATTTGCTAAAAGATCGTCGATAAAACCTGGTTTAAAATCGATTAATTTTTCATTTGAAAGATTAAATCGTTCATTATTTCTCAAATAAACCGGGCAAACTGAACGCTTTATTGCTTTGAAATAAATGACAGGGATTGGAAAATAATCTGAAACTACCTTAGCGGCCATTTCCTTGGCGGTAATGTTTAGAGCGGCAGCAGCGGCCTTAATGAGTATTTTAATCTCTAAAGAGTTGGGGACGCATACAACCTCAGGAACTACTCCTGGGCCTATGACGATGACTGGGATATTTAGTGCTTTGATCTTCAAGTCGGCCATAAGCTTTTTGGCCGTTTGCGCTTTGCCAATGTGACAACGGACTATTATGAGGTTTATGTTCTCACTTTGGGTCTCAAGGTACTTTGAAGCAGCTTCACTGCTATTCTGGGTGACGGTTTCAAGTCCAAGCCAAGTATGTAAATTGAGCTTATAAAAGCTCTCAATTTCGGGATTATTTTCTACTAAAAGCGTTAATTTCAAAACTGTGTCCTTATACCAACATTTTATACCGAAAGATTTAGAAACGGGAGGATTTATTTGTTAGGATAAATGGGAATTCTAATTCCATCATGGGGCCATCATTGAAAGTTTTTTCGGACCTTTTTAAACAAGAATTTAATACCCAAGGTGAAGAGTGGCTTAGCACCATGAAGTCAGAGCTTAAGGTCGAAACCCTTGATAACCTTACGGCTAAAAAGCACTTGGATCTTGGTAACTGGCCGACTTTATCCCTCAAGGCGGTCCACTCTCAGCAAATGAACAGTACCACTTCATGGAAAAAAGCGGCCCAGACATACTACCATATTGATGCCTTTAAAATTGAGCTCTCGCTAGTTGATGATTTAGAGGGTGGCGCCAGAGCTTTCTTTTTTCATAAAGATTCACTAAATACTGAAATATGGGCACTGATTGAGAATGTGTTTAAGTCTTATCGTTGTGCCGACGAAATTGAAGTTTATCTTTTAGGCAAAAATGAAATCAAGACAAATTCCGCCCTAAAAGTTTTTGATGAGAACCAAATGATCTTTGCACGTGAAGCTCACGAGCAGGGTGGGCATAATGTGCATGAACTTGCTTTACTTACTTGTAAATTCATTGAAGCAATTGAGTCTGGGCCTACTCATCTTGGCGTTTTTTTAGATTCGCATTTTTTTAAAAACATTGCCAAAGTTCGCGCTCTGAAACTTTTGATAGAAAAGGTATGTCGTGAGTCCGGAGTCAAAAATACTCCACAAGTAATAACTCTGAATTCCTATCGTGAATGGACATTATATGAGCGTTACTCAAACATGCTTAGAAATAATGTTCAGGTTGCCTCGGGTTATATTTCTGGAGCTGATGTTATCCAGTCATCTGGCTACCAGATAATTTTTGATCTTGAGACTAATATGGATGACCAAGTTCATAATGAGCGTTCACTGCGTATGGCGAGAAACACGTCACATATTTTAAACCTTGAAAGTACGTTGGGTCTGGTCAATGATGCGGCCTATGGGAGTTACCATCTCGAAAATCTGAGTCATCAATACGCTGAAGCCGCCTGGAAACTTATGCAGGTGCTTTTATCATTTGATCCAGTTAAGCGAGCTGTGTTTCTTCAAGCAGAAGTTTTAAAGGTAAGTGATCTTCGCCTTAATAGAGTTAAAACCAGAAAAGATGTCCTCGCGGGAATAAATGATTATCCTGACGCTAAAGAACAGCTTGGACTCACGCTTAAAAAAGTCGATACATTTCGAGTGGCAAGGATCTTTGAAGAGATTAGGCTAAAAGTGGAATCACTTAAAAATAGACCAAAGGTTGAAATACTGTTTCAAGGTGATCTTGGTCTGCTTAATAACCGAATTAACTTCATTAAAAATTATTTTGAACTCATTGGTCTGGAAGTAATTGAACCGACTCATGCTCCAAGTATAGCTGAAAATAAGATTCTTGTTTTATGCGCTAAAGATGAAGATTACTCTGAGCTTGCAAAACAAACTCAAAATCAAAAGTGCGTTGCCAAATACCTTGCTGGCAAAGTTGAAGTTTCGGGTTTTGAGATGATTCATGCTGGTCAAGATGTATATCAAGTCTTGTCTCAACTTGTGAACAAACTTGTAGGTGAGAAATGAAAACTGACTTTACCAAAATGCCCTGGAGTGTTTCTGGAAATACAGAATCAATTCATAAAACTGTGATGACGTATCCTGAGGGTATAGACCTTAAGACATCTTACACCAGCAAAGATTTAAAATTTACTAATCTCGCAACCACGCTTCCTGGACTGAAACCTTTCATTCGTGGGCCCTATGCTTCAATGTATACCGTCAGACCATGGACCATTCGTCAGTACGCTGGATTTTCAACTGCTGAAGATTCGAATCGTTTTTACCGTGACAACTTAACAAAAGGCCAAAAGGGCCTTTCAATTGCTTTTGATCTGGCGACCCATCGTGGTTATGATTCCGATCATCCCCGTGTAAAAGGTGACGTTGGTATGGCCGGTGTGGCAATTGATTCCATCCTTGATATGCGGATATTGTTCCAAGGAATTCCTCTGGATCAAATGTCAGTTTCAATGACCATGAATGGGGCGGTTATACCGATTCTCGCTTTGTATATTATTGCCGGAGAAGAACAAGGTGTACCTCCTGAGAAATTAACCGGTACAATTCAAAATGATATTTTAAAAGAATTCATGGTGAGAAATACCTATATCTATCCACCCAAACCTTCTATGAGAATTATCGCTGATATTTTTAGTTATAGTTCGAAGTTCATGCCAAAGTTTAATTCGATTTCAATTTCGGGATATCACATGCAGGAGGCCGGTGCGACTGCAGATCTTGAATTAGCGTACACCTTGGCCGATGGACTTGAGTACTTACGCACAGGCGTAAAGGCCGGGCTTGATATTGATAATTTTGCTCCGAGGCTTTCATTTTTTTGGGCTATAGGCATGAACTACTTTATGGAAGTTGCCAAAATGAGGGCGGGACGTCTCTTGTGGTCAAAAATCGTTTCTGAGTTTAATCCTAAAAGCCAGAAGTCTCTTGCTCTTCGTACTCATTGCCAAACATCGGGGTGGAGCTTAACAGCACAGGATGTTTTTAATAACGTTAACAGAACGTGTATAGAGGCACTTGCAGCGACTCATGGTCACACTCAAAGCTTACATACTAATTCACTAGATGAGGCACTCGCTCTTCCAAGTGAATTTTCTGCTCGTATCGCGCGCAATACACAACTCTTTATCCAGCAAGAAACCGATACCTGCGAAGTCATTGACCCTTGGGGTGGTAGTTATTTTGTTGAGTCACTCACGCAAGAACTGGCAGAGAAAGCGTGGAATCATATTCTAGAAGTCGAATCATTTGGTGGAATGAGTGCAGCTATTGCTAAAGGTATTCCTAAGATGCGCATAGAAGAAGCTGCCGCCAGAACTCAAGGTCGAATTGATTCGGGTGTTCAGCCAATCGTTGGCGTAAATCTCTTTAAGCGTAAAAAAGATGATGCTCCAAATATTCTTCAAATTGATAATTCAACAGTTAGAGAAGCTCAGATCAATCGCATCAAACAACTTAGGGCCGAAAGGGATAGTAAAGAAGTTGAAGCAAAATTAAATACCATGACGAAAGCATGTGAAACAGGTGAAGGAAATCTTCTGGCTTTGGCAGTTGAGGCCGCACGTGCAAAGGCCACAGTGGGTGAGATGAGTCTTGCCATGGAAAAAGTTTTTGGCCGTCACCAGGCAGATATTCATACGATTCAAGGCGTGTACATAAAAGAAGTTCAACAAGGAAAAATCGACGTGAAAGAATTAAACACTCTCATGGAAAAATTCCAAAAAGCGGAAGGGCGCAGACCTCGAATTCTCATCGCCAAGATGGGACAAGATGGTCACGACCGCGGTCAAAAAGTTATTTCAACAGCATTTGCCGACCTTGGATTTGATGTTGATGTTGGGCCACTTTTTCAGACTCCTGAAGAAACCGCCAAGCAGGCTACAGAAAATGATGTTCATATCATTGGTGTTTCATCCCTTGCGGCTGGACATCTGATTTTGGTGCCTGAACTTAAAGCAGAGCTTAAAAAATTGAATAGGGAAGATATTCTCGTCACAATCGGAGGAGTTATTCCTCCACAAGATTACGATAAACTTTTCAAGATGGGTGTCGCCGGAATCTTTGGGCCAGGAACGGTTATACCAGAAGCTGCTAAAGATTTATTAATTAAGCTCAATGCTTCTTTGGGACTGAAATGAAAAATAATCTGACTCTCAGTTATTATTTGGATGGGTTTAAAAATCAGGATAGAACAATTTTATCTCGCGCTATTACTTTAGTTGAAAGTCAGAATCCAGATCATCATAAACTGGCCCAGGAGCTTCTTCAGGCCTTGCTTGCACAAACAGGTAAAAGCAAACGCATTGGTATCTCGGGTACACCAGGTGTAGGAAAAAGTACTTTCATTGAATCATTTGGAAAACTACTAACTTCGCAACATAAAACGATTGCAGTCCTTGCTGTTGATCCCACTTCACAAGTAAGTGGGGGAAGTATCCTTGGTGATAAAACGAGAATGAATGAATTGGCAGTGGATTCTCTCGCCTATATACGACCTAGTCCTTCTGGTCTTACTTTAGGAGGAGTTGCCAAACGAACGCGTGAATCACTTCTTCTCTGCGAGGCCTTTGGTTTTGATTATGTTTTGATTGAAACAGTAGGTGTAGGTCAATCTGAAACGACGGTCGCACAAATGGTTGATCTTTTTGTCATGCTCTTGCAGCCAGGTGCCGGTGATGACCTTCAAGGAATTAAGCGAGGCATTCTAGAGATGGTTGATATGGTTGTAGTAACCAAAGATGACGGCGAAAACCATATGATTATTCAAAAAGCTAAGCATGACTATGAAAGAGCTCTTCATATTTTGCGTCACGAGGGATGGATTCCCCCTGTATTATCTTGCTCTGCTTTGTCTAAGACCGGTCTGCCAGAAATTCAAACAGTGATTGAAAACTATTTTACGGAACAGAAAAGTCTCATCAAAAACAAAAGAGATAGGCAGGGTTTAGATTGGATGTGGCAGCTTATCAATGACGGTTTAAAAGAAAAATTCCTTTCACAGGTTGGTACCAAGGAATTTACCAAGATAGAATCTGAAGTCCTTTCTCACGCCCTGACTCCGCCTCAGGCGGCCAAGCTACTTCTTGCTAAATATTAATGATTTCTTATTCAACTGTGCCATTTTATTGAGCTTATTCGACGACTTGTCGGCCTTTAGATATTTCTAAGTATTGATTATTTCGTTGGTGTTTTGAATGTTTTTGGGCCTGTGTTAAGCTCCATGCATGAATACAAAACCACATGTCTTACTGATTGATGATGAAACAGAAATTTTAGAAATTTTAGATCTTATGCTTACGAGAGCTGGATTTAAAGTTACTTTGGCCGAGTCTGGGGAGCAGGCACTTAATGCATTAACTGATACAAATTTCGACATGGTGGTTTGTGATTACTTGATGCCTAAGATGAACGGCATAGAGCTCCTGAAGATAATCAGAGGGCATAAAGACTACACACCATTTATATTTTTCTCCGGCAATGCAGATGATTCACATGGGCTAGAAGTTATGGGACTTGGGGCATATGAAATTGTTCCTAAAACTGAGATTATGAATTTAGTGAAAATCTTGAATAAAAGAATGAAACAAGATTCGAAACTTGCAAGTATCGATGGTGCGAGCGCAGTAACTGAAGAGTCAGATGACTTCCTAAAATTACTTTATTCTACTGGAAATTAAGCTCGTCACAATTATAGTCATTTCATATATAAGTTCATATCATCTTAAAAACCTTAATGGAGTTTTAAGATGATTAAAGAATTTATGGATTTTTTAAAGGCCTACGGTGTAATTGGTCTCGCGATTGCTGTTATTATCGGTGGAAAACTGAACTTGCTTATTTCAAGCTTAGTAAATGATCTTCTAACCCCGCTTATTTTTCAACCTGCTCTGAAAGCCGCTGGCGTAGCAAACATTGCAGAGCTTGGTTATAATGGGATTATGTACGGTAAGGTCGTAGGCGCATTGATTGATTTTGTTATTGTTGCGTTTGTTGTTTTTATCTTCGCTAAAAAGATTATGAAAGAAGAAGTAGTAGCTAAAAAATAGATAAAAAATTGGCGCTGGACGTCTCTTTTTCTTTCAGCCTCTCATCTTCCATAACAATTGCGATAAAAAAGGTCGGCGAGTTTCGCCGGTCGCTACCATTAGGAGTTTGGTTATTTTTAAGTTTTCTGAATCCGTAAATAGAAGAATTAAAAGCTCCTGTATGTAATTTGTGTTCAGAGTAATATAATTATCAGTCCCAATCCCTAACTTAAGCCCTTTTTTCTCCCACCATGAAAACGGATGATCTTTATAATCTTCAAAGCTGGTCGTCAGTTTGTTATTAGACGAGGGTAGGGCAATAAGGGAAACACCCTTGTTGATCATGCGGTTTAATACGTCATGCTGGTAATGCTCAACTTCACGGGCCGTATGGAATTTTACTTTTACGAAAATTCTTTTTTCTTCTTCGTCTAGAGTTTCACCCATGAATATTTTATCACGGATACTTTCGTGCTCCCGCCAATCCATATCCATCAGTTCTTTATAATCCGAAGAGCCCGGATGTACTTTTTCACCTCGTTCATTTTGCTGAACGAGTCGGTGATAAAGCGAATGGAAATAAAAGTTGGGATTAATTCCTAGTGATAGACCATGCTCCAAAGTATCGATGTGCCAGATGTTCAGCGAATTATCTACCGCCTGAACGCCTTTCTTTAATGTGTGCCAAGTTTCACCGTGGTGGGATCTGATGGCAAAACCTTTAAAATGCAGTTTTCGGAATCCTTGCTGCATTTCTGCGAAGTGACCTTTACGGTAAAGATCTTTCTCGCTTCCAACGGTATCAACTTCACATAAGTAGGGAACAAGGAAAGGGTATTCATCGATCATTTCTAAAATAGCATCCACTTGGTACAGAAAATGCTCTTTTTTGGTTGAAAAATGAGGGTCAAAAAAATCAGCTTCTTTTCTAAAGCAGGGGGAGAGAACAAAATCAAAAGTGGGCTGTTCCGATTTAAACTGCATGAAACCATCATAGAGTCCGAGAACAACATCTTCTTCCGTTAAATGTTCAAGTCCGGGTATCTGCTCATCAGCAGTCTGGTTCGCTCTAGAAAGTGTGAATTTAAGTCGTATTTTACCGACGTTGTATTTGTGAAATAACTCGTGCGCCATATGATAGGCGGCAAGACTATGGGTTTCACGGTCAATAAGAATTAATTTGGGCAGAAGAAGGATTTTCAGATATCGATCAAAGAACTCATCATCTTTTAAGCGCACCAGATTATCAACATCCTCTACTGTTTCAATTTGATCAGCTGTACCCTTTCCATAAACTTTGTCGATGATGCCTATATACACATCGCGCTTGGGGCCTTTGAGAACTTTCATGAGATGAGGATGAATAAATTCCGCTGATAATGATCCAGTCAAATGAATGTGTTCTTCAATATAGGGCTTAGGAAATTTTTTGAAAAAAATAAAAAGTGCAGAGGCGACTGGATGAACGAGGAGGGTTTTAATATCGACTTCGTCACCTTGAAATCCATATAGTAAACGACGAAATTCAAGCAGGGATTTTTTTACATGTGGGTGCTCAGTTTCACCCATCACGGCAAGCTCTAGAGTATCAGCTAGTGTGATCCCGTTTGTTTCAGAAATAATTTCAATCAGATGCTCAGCTATGAGATCAATTTTTGTCAGTTTAGGCATACTTGCCTTATCGGCAGGTTTTTTTAAAGAGTTACTAATCCAATAGTAGGTGACTCTTTTTGTCGGCGAAAATGACTCTTTCATTACACCTATTAAATAGGTTGTATCGACTACTTATTAGGGAAAGGTCTTATGAAGATTGAAACAATTCTTGAAATCTCGATACTGATAATTTGTGGATTTCTGGTTTACCGGAATAGAGTGAAATTCAAACCACTACTCAATTGATTGAGCTGCTGCTCTGGGAGTTGAATTCAAAAGATCTCGAAGTTTTTCTCTGTTTAATTTATCAGTTCCATTCATGAAATTTAAAACATCCGAAAGCGCGTCATTGCCCCAGAAAAGTTCCTGGCCCACAACCATTGATGGCACACCAAACACTCCAAAAGAAATCGCTTCTTGAATATTTGCTTTCAATTCAACTTTCGCTTCCTTAGAAAAACTTTTCTCATAAAGTTCTTCGGCCGGAAGTCCTGCTTCTTTTAAAACTTTTTGAAGTTCATCTGGATCACCCATATCAATGCGTTTTTGCCAACCCGCTTGCCATAAAGTTTTGACAACTTCTGATTGCAGCTCACCTGCAGAAGACTTAAGTGCGAGCCTCAAAGCATAAAGTGAATTGAAGGGATGAGTTTTTGGAGTGGTGAATTCAATTTTATTTGAAGCTGCGTATCTGAGACATTGCTTGAGGAGAAATTCTCTTTTTGGTTCTACTTCACCTGGTCCTTTGATCCCCCAGTGATTCAAGAGAGGGCCCAAAGCGACAGGTTTATAGTGAACGGTAAGTTCTGGATACCTCTGCAAGTTAATCCAAGCGAAGTAACTAAAAGGGGAGAGAAAATCGAAGTAAAAATTCAGCTCTTTCATTGAGTTAGGAGGATGCCCGATGGTCAGCAGTTTTGTCTTGCAAAATATTCTAATCATGCTAAAATGCCGCACCACGTAAACAGATTTTAACCTTGCGGTTGCACGTAATACTCATGCTGGACGTATGTTGTTAGTAGGGTTTTGATCATCTAAGAGAGACTTAGTCTCCTTTGGTATAAATCATGAAAACATCTTTGTTAAAACTCGTCACAATTGTGATGCTCTCCCTAGTTGCCATTTCTTGTGGCAAAGGTACCACTCAAGTCGTTACAGGCATTCAGGTACAATCTAGTACAGTTGATCGGGACGTCTTCCTTGCCCTTAAAGCGGACCTTAATCTAGGTGCTATGTCTTTTCCGGCCTTAACCCTTCCTATCCTTCACCCTCGGGGCCAAACTCCTATTGGCTCAGTTGAGCTTCTTCCTCTGCTTGGTGGAAAAAACCAAATCAAGATTTCCGTCAATGTTTCTTCACTTGCTGACATTCATGCAGCTCAGGCGACATTACCTAATGGTAATGCGATTCCTCTCATTGCTAACAACCCTACAATCACGATCCCGCTTGGAGCTGGGGCACAGTTGTATTTAACCATTGGAGCAAATGCAGTTGCTTTAGGTGTTGCTGTTCCTATCAAACAGTTTGACGGCATAGGAAGTGCTGTTGGTGGCATTAACTTGTTTCCAGTCTTTACTATCGACAAGGTTGTTGGTGCTGCTGGGATATTCACAAGTGCACAAGCAGGACAAAATGGATTTGCCTTGATTGCCGATGTTACTCAATATGTGAACATGCAGGATATTTTTGTTCCTCAGCAAGCTGCTGATGTAAAGAGAATGGCAATGGTTCAAGAAGAGCAGGCGACAATCAAGCTTGATTATAGCTCTCAGGCCCCATCAAAAGCTAAAGAAGATAAGATCAACTCGATGATCTATAACCTTCACCGTAAGAAAGCTAAGCTTCAGTTAAGATAATTTAAAAAGAGATTAGGGCCCCAAGGATTGGGGCCCATTTTAATATTTAAGGCCTTTTCAATCGACCTTTTAGCTGTTTGCGATCACTTATTCTTGTCTGGTTTTGCTTCCAGTTTCTTGATTCTTAATTCAAACCTGTCCTGCTGCTCTTTCATTTGCAGCACTACCTGCAATCGCTCCCGATTTTTCGCTATTCACCTCTCCAGGTCACTCGATTTAAGTCACAACCATTGTAAAACAAATCTACGATTTCCCATGAAGTGTCAGTATACATCCAAAAGTTTGTGTTTGTGCCCCCATCAAAGTAGGTCCAACAGTTTGATCCAGTTGAAGGGTAGCCGCCGCCATCTGCAGGTCTTCTAGGAAGAGGACCCAAGAAACCACCATTAGATTTTGAACCATAACCGACCGGCAAATAAAACGCTAGGGTCATGCTCGTGTAATCAGAAGTCCTTTTAATACAGCCTTTTAAGTGAACAACTCCAACGGAATCCTTAAAATATTTCGGAGTAGCGTTCGCTGAATATGTGCAAGCGCCCCATCCAGGATCAAATAATTGTTCGCAGGCAACTGAGGACCATACTAATTAAGAAAGGATTGGGGCCCTATAATAATTAAAAATCTGCGCGGTAGCTGACACCACTTAAGTGACAGAATTGTCCGGTATCGAAACTGTTAGTAAGGGACACTACTCCTAGACTTGTGGTAAATGCCACATAGAGAGCACATGTTCCTCCGGGACCCCCAGATTTGATAAGGACTCCTCCAACAAAACTCCCATGCGCATCAGGGCGATAGCCAACTGGTGGGTACCATAAGTCAGGTGCGAGTCCTGTAGTGAAAACTCCACCTGTTCTCACAACACAACCTTTAATATGAACCATACCCAGAGAATCCCGGTAGTAACTTGGAACAGGAGCTCCCGGATAAGAGCAAGTTGACCAACCAGCTGCTAAAACCATAGGCATCCAGGCTTCTTGGTCCAGTATAGTTTTTCCGCCAGTGACATGCAGTCTAACAACTCCAGGAGTTGCAACGACCGGAGTGCTTGGAGTTCCGATTGTTGTTGTTCCAACTCCCAAATTTCCATTAATAGTTACGTACCTTCCGGCGGCGCTGAAGTCCCCACCGATAAGTGGATTCGTTGCACCACTAGCTTCAATATAAAGTTTATTTG
>CAMDQH010000041.1 GCA_945905815.1 Bacteriovorax stolpii
ACAAAAAAACGACAAATTGGATTTAAACCGCCGGGACCTCTGGTAAGAGTTTACCAAATTTCAAATAGTCGCCTCCGTCAAGGCAGCTGCACCCTCAGCTGATATTAAAAGTGTGGAGCACTGGTTTATCTTCAGTAATCTCGATCATAAGGAACCGATCAGTGTTACTCATGGTGCACATTTTGATGATAATAAATGGACTATTAAAGAAAATTCAACTGTTTTCCCACCATCACTCATCGCAATTTTATATCTATACGATACGCCAACTTCACTGCGGGTATTTAATGCTGATTACAAAGACAGAAAAATAATTGAAAACATTCCTATATCCCTAATGAAGTACAGAGATATCGAATGTAGAGAAAATCGTTTAATTATTTTTCCTGGTCAAAAGTTTCATGGAGTAGTAGGTACACTCAAGGACTCGAAAATTATTAAACGCACCGGTCTTGTGTTTAATCTTTGGAATGTCTCGCCTCAACGACCTTGGTGGCTTTAATCTCTCGCACGAGTGTTGGTTATTTGAGCAGATTTTTGATAGTCATGCCCCAAAAAATAGTCAGTGCATGTATGAGATTACTTATGATTATCCTTTTAAGTATTCCAAAACTCATAAAGTCATCTAACTGATCGTGATTTGAACTAAAATGATTATTAAACTTTTTTTTAACCTACCGATAAGGTTAGAAAAGGTAAGTTTTTTTGTTTCATTAATTAATTGAGGGACAAAAATGGTAAAATCATATTCGGTCATTCGGTCATTCGGTCATTCGGTCATGTTTTAGCACTTAGTTCCTGCGGTTGGAAATCCCCTTCAGTTTTATGCACTTTAATGCTCCTTGCTTCTTGCAACGGGGGAGGCTCCATTGGCGGTGGTGGAGGAGTGATCGTCACAACTGCCCCCTCTGCACCATCGTCTTTGTCTTTGGCGACCCCGGGAAGCTCTCCCGGTCTTGATTCTACCCCAACGATCAGCGTGGGTGGAGTGGTAAGCGGAAATACAGTTAGACTTTTTAGTGATTCAACTTGTGCGACGACTGAAATTGGATCAGCGGTTTCTTCAGATACGAGTGTTAATATAACGGTAAGTTTTCCTCTTTCAGTTTCTTCTCACACTATTTATGCCAATGCCACCAATGCGATTGGTACTTCACCATGCTCTTCTTCTTATGTTTCTTACGAAATCCCAGTTTGTCCTCCTGAGTTTGTTTTAGTTCCCTTTAATTCAAGTGTGGGAACAACCTCAAATTTTTGTGTCATGAAGTATGAGGCAAAGAACAATGGCTCAGGAGTTGCGGTTTCTCTAGCAGCAGGGAATCCTTATGTGAGTTTAACAATTGGAGACTCCCAAACCAAGTGTACTGATCTAAATGCACTAAACGGAGTCTCAGGTAAGTATGATCTCATCTCTAACCCAGAATGGATGACCATTGCCCGAAATGCTGAGAGTGTTTCTAGTAACTTTCAGGCAAGTGTGATGGCACGAGGTTGGTCTCGTTCTAATACAGGCGTCGCTCCTTCAACAGATGCAAACTGCCTTTATAACGCTGGAGCAAATACTTGCGCCTCTTCGGGAGATCATCTTTACAGAAGAACTCTTACTCTTTCAAATGGTGAAGAGATTTGGGACTTATCTGGTAACGTTTGGGAATGGGTAGACTGGGATTCCGCAATGGCAGGTCCTCAGGAAGGTCCAAAAACTTGTGCTATTGGTTTGGTACAGTTCCCGGTTGCTGCTTCTGACGCATGTTTATCAGGATTAGCAGATCAGGTCTTCCCAGCTACTTCTAACGGCAGTTCTGTGGAAGGCTTCGGTATTTTTGTGGGAGACTCTGGCGGCGTTGCGCTTCGTGGCGGGTGTTGGGAATCTGGATGGCACGCTGGAGCGTTCTCGCTCCGGTTGGACTCATACTACGACGATTCCGGGTACTCGTGGATGGGGTTCCGCTGCGTGTACCGACCTTAGACTCGGTTAGTCAATACAGGATTTTGAAGAAGCTAAAGAAGATGATTCAATAAATTTCAAGCAAGCTGATAGTAGATTCCCGTCAAACCAACCTAAAAGACGGCCCTTTTGGGCCGACCTTATTTCCTAGAGGGTGGGGTCCCTTGATCTAGGGAGGGAAATATAGGGCTAATTCAGACTATCCTTATTCTTCTTTTGGCAATCTCCGGTGTGAAAATTCGCTCCAGCAACATTTTTATTGAGAAATGTGGCTTCCATAATGTCAATTTCCCCGCTGTAAGGCCAACCGCAACCGGGTTCCATAGTATCTTCTGGTAAAAGCCAGTGGGCAGGCCACGAACCCGGGCCATGGTTTAGTTTTGCCTTCACTTCGAATCGACCAAACTTTTGGGCAAAACCATATTGGTTATTAAATTGAAGATTAAGTAAATTGAAGCAAGTTGGTTCAAGATTCTCAGCAAACAACCATAAGAGATGGCCCTTTTTGGGCCGACACTACTTCCTATAGGGGGGGCCTAGAGTTCTTGTATGTCTAAAGTAGTTCTAATTTCACCTGTCCTTATTAAAATAAACAATACGATTTCTATTTTGATCAATTGGCAACTTTAGAAAAAAGACATTCCTAGGGATTATGTTATTGTTCCCTAGAAAAAGTATAATTAATAAGCATAATTAGAAGATTGATAACTCTTAAGTGAACTAAAATCAGGGTCTCGGTATTCGTCAGGTAAAACTTCTGTGGCCGTAGAACCACTACCCGAAGATTGTATTCCCTTACCATAAATTTTTTGGCAGGGACTTCCACTATATGCGCCTGATTTTATGAGCGCTCCATTTTTTCTAATTTCACAATTTCCATTTGCTGCGACCTTAACATCTTTGACATTAAACTGAGGAACAGTGCTTAGAAGTGGAGTTGAAGATGAGGTGGGTGTGTTCGAGGCCGAATTAAAGTCGACCGCCGCTGTGTGAGTATATTGAGTGGCACCACTTATAGTACTCGTACCGGAAGATACGGGTTGCGTTTCAAAATCATTGGTATAGTTATTTGCACTTACTCCAACAAGTGCTGCTTCTAAAGCAAAAACATTCAAAGAAACTGTCATTGTTATTGTGACTAAAAGCATTTTTGTATTTTTCATTAGGGCCTCATTTAAGTGAGTATTACTTCGATGTTGTTATTATCTCCTTAGTTCAGATAAATAGATAGGGTGAGCTTAAGTTAGATTGCAAAGACTCTTTTAACTGTCTGTTTTCGTTTAGAATTGTTTTCTCTGGAGCCAAAAGTCACCTGGCCCAAAATATTGGCGGCTGGAGGTTTTGTTTTCTTCCTTTAAGTCGTTGAATTTGTCTTTAGCGCGAAGAAAGATGTTTCGTTTTATTTGAGAAGAGTTAATATATTTATACATGAATATAAAAACATTTTTAAAGTCAGTTTCAGGTTTTTCTTTTGTAGAGATCATGGTCGCCATGGGGCTTCTAGGGGCAATTTCCGTCGGGGTTATGAGGGTCATGGATAATGCAAACAAAGCATCCAAAACAATTGAAGTTAAGGACGATATCATCCAAATGGAGCGCCAAATTGCGGATGTTCTGAATTCTCAAAATAATTGTGAGGAAACTTTAGGTGAGAAGACTATTAACAGCAATATTCCAATTATTTATCAGGTCGTTAATAATCAGCCTTTAGCAAAGTTTAGCGTCTCCTCTGGTACCTCAAATAAAATTCACATCACGTCTATGAGAGTCAAGGAAGTCGAATTAAATGGTGGAGATGGATCTACAGCTCTTGCTAGTCTTGAGGTCGTTTTTAGTAAACCTGCAACTGCTAATGGTGGAAGGCAGATAAAGAAAGACATTATTCTTAATGCAAATCTGTGTCAAAAAAAATGGATTCAGCACGCGGATTTAATAGAACTCCTAAAGCTTTGCACCGGAAAGATTGTTGATGGGCCAACCAAGTGGGGCACTACTTATTGGGCCGCATGCCAGGATTGCACAATGGCAAATTCAAAAACTATTTATTCCTGTCAGGCCCGAGGTGGTAGTGGTGGTGGAGTCGACATAGGCAACATGACTAAAATTACTTGTCTTAACATGGGTGGAACTTTTGATGATGTCACTTCCACTTGTAGTCTTCGGGACAAAATTGCTGAAGACAGCTGCTATGCACTGGGCGGTGTTATAGATACGGCGACTGGATCTTGTAAATTTGACCTTCCCCAAAAGAATCTACTCGATTTTATAAATTCTCTTATAGATAAAAAGCTTCCTAGTTGTGTAGTCATGTCTGAATGTAGAACACCTTATGTTATTCAGGGAAGTAGTTTTAATGTAACGGTAAATGCCTCAGTACCCTATAATGAATATTCTAGAACTTGCACTGGTGGATACACTAGAATTTGGGAAAAAAATTGGTTGGGTGTCCCAACTGCGAAATCCGTGCTTTGCGCCACTAATTATAGTCAGTATGGATCAACATCTAGAACTTGTTCACTCACAAGTCGACAAGCAAATGCTTCGTGTCCTTTGGACGACTGGATTCTGTCTTGTTCCGGATGCGGTTCGGGCTGTTTTAAAAAAACTTCATATGGCTGTTCCAATACCTCTACGACTACTAAGACTGAGCCAGGTGTAACGGCCGGAAAGCTCTATACTTGCTGTCGAGAATAATAAAAAGGTAATAGAACATTAAATCCTATTTTGATCTAGAAAGATAACTAGTCTCTGAATAGGATGAAGTAGTGCTGGGGAGATTGGGACGGCAAATAAGCCGCAAAGGTGAGTTCTCGAAACTTACCGCGAAGATTGAGAATGTGTTTAAATTTTTTTCGATGCAAGTTTGTCGTATCGTATTGTCAGCAGTTTGAAGTAATTCCTCTTTAAATTCAGGTTCTATCTAAATAAGAGAATCCAGTAAAATTCAGCCGACTCCGACAAAAAACTCTGAAAACTCACAACTAATTAAAAGATTCAGTAAATTTCAAGCAAGCTGATAGTATATTCCCGTCAAACCAACCTAAAAGATGGCCCTAGGCCGCCATTATTTCCTAAGGGGGGGGTCTTAGAGTTTCTGATGTATGCCTAATTTCGCCTGTACTTTATTTTTCCAGTAATAATACTGCTGGAGGGAGAATCCATGAGTTCTGGAGAAGTCGGCGATTGTCATGCCACTTGCTTCAAAGTCTGAGATTCTTTTTTTCCAAATTTTTGTTTCATTTTCTTGGTCCACTTGTTCTCCCTTGTAATCGGGAATACTAATGGAATTGATCGGAATTAGAAGATGTGTTTCATGGAGCGCTTACCCTATAAGAGATCAAACAGAGTAAAACTTTCGACTAACTTTCCAAATCAATAAAAAACCAAAGAAGCCAAGGATTAACTCTAATCCCATGCCGCCCTGAGGTGTTTGACCATCAGCTGCATAAGAATTACAGCTACCCATCAGACCACCCAGCTGCTTTTCATTTGGATAGAGATACACAACACCATCCACATCATCTTGAGCAAGATAGGATGGCTTATAATTCCAACCATTGGACTCGTAAGTCATCACAGAAGCTGGATCCTTACTATGAGTGAGGCCCACAGCATGGCCAAATTCATGAACAACCGTTCCAACAAACCCAACTAATTGGGCCCCTGAAAAGAAATCGGAATTCATTTTTATTCTTGCAGAACCATTAGCTTTATCTTGGTTAGTCACCCCTGCAATAGTCCCTGCTCCTAAAGCCGCACAACCAATGATGACCTCACCTTTTGGAATGGTAGTTGAGGCCACGGACGTTCCTGATTTTGATCCCACTTTAATTTTCAGACGGCTCTCCGGAGCATCATTCCAGATCTCAGCAGCTCTTTCCATGGCATCTTTTAAAATGGCATCAGAAATACCAGCCGCAGCACAACCTTCGCTAGAGATTTTAAATGACGTGCTTTCAGGCTTTGAGAGCCTGTAGTTTTTGTCTGCGAGGATAAAAGCATGAGCATTGGCGACAATAAAAAAAGTAATCAAAATAAATTTAAACATATTTAAGTCCTAAAAATAAGCAACAAAGCCAAGATTATAAGTGTAAGTCCGGAATTCCTGAGAGAGTGGTCTGAAAGCAAACACTTCAAAGCGAACTCCCATATTCTTAAACCAATCGTTACTCATATTAAAGGTGAAGTCTGTTCCTAGATTCATTGTACTCGAATAAGAGGTCGCGGACTCGGGCCGGTAAGCAGTTGCGGTACTGTTACCATCAGGGATAGTTACAGTGCCGCCCTTGCCGGTGATAGTTTTTCTAAAAGTCCCTAAACCAAACCGAAGAGCAAAAAATTGGTAGTTTTGGGGGACCCAAATAAAATCGTAAAGAAGGAAAATGGAATACATCTTGTAATCGCCATAGGAATCGTCGGTTTTCACCGTATGATAAACGAATCCAAGTTGGGGAGAAAACCCAAACCCATCGTCAAACTTGAAATTCGTCCCTACGGTAAGCGCGGGAGAAAAGGGGTTAGTGACTTCCTTCCCGTTCTTGTCCTGAACATCAATTAAGCTTTTATAAAGACCTGTCGTAACATGGACGCTCCAGGCGGGACTAGCGAGCATTACGCCCAGAAGAAGGATTAAAATTTTCATTCAATAACGCTATTAAAAACTAGCGTGGTTTGTCTATAAACAAAACCAAACACATGTTAAGAGGCGCTTATTAAAAGGAATTCGGCTTGGGACGAATAATATAATAGACGTTTTTAAGATCATAGATTTTGTAAGTCGCAGGAGACTTATTTCTCCCTCCTTGATAGCTCAAAATAACAGCATATTTTTTTTCAATATTAGTCCATTCTACAAAAATTCCACTATGGTCGACTTCTGAAAAAGAATAATTAATAAAATATAGCCAATCCCCTGGCCGAATAAGACTTATGTCCGCAAATGGACCGATCATTTTCCCTTTCAAGGCAGTCACACGCTTATCGACTGGGTAGCGTGCGTGGTTATAAACAGCATTGATGTAATCCCAACAACTGCCTCGAACAATTTTTCTTTCGGTAATCATTAAGCGTCCAGTCGAGAGAATCACTTTGCCTTCAGGCGAGGCGTTCTGCTCGCCCCGATTAAGAATATTTTCTAAATCTTTGATTTTCGAATTTGGTGCTGAATCATAATCTGGTTGAACAATTTTGGTCTTAGGCTTCACGTGAGCGCATGAATTTAATATCAAAAAAAGAATGAAAAACTTCAAAGAGAATGAAATCATTTTTATTCGTTCCATATTTTCTCCCGAATGCTCCAAAAATGTTTTTGTTTTCGGGCGATCACAAACATGGGCGAGCGAAAGAGGTTCTGAGACCTAAGGGCGTCTTCTAGACAATTAATGAAAACGATTTGTCCGGGTAGGCGCAAATGCATGCGAGTAAAGTTAAAATAGAAGGCCCGGCAATCCTCTGGGGTGTTGAGGTTAAAATACTCTTTTAAAACCTCGGCATCAGCATCAAAATTCTTTGACCAATAAAAACAGAGGACACTGTATTTTTTGCAGCATAACCCGCTAAAAGATTCAGTTTGGGGAAGTTATAAAATACGGCAACTGTAATTATAACAAGTAACAATAATAAAATTCTTTTCAAATATTTCATAACATAATAGTAAAAGGTGATTTTTAGATTACTATAAAGTGTGTTTTACATTTTTCTACCACTGATCATCTTCCTTAATAACAAGTTGTTGCTCCAAACTATTAAAATCAAATTGTTCACCGTTGCGTTGTTCACATATAATGCCACCTGCTTCACTTATTTTAATAAACTTAAATTCTATCGGCTTGCGTTTTTCAAAAAACACTTTGTAGCAATGGCCGGGTTTAAACTGATTGGCTTCCATTATTAATTTTATTTTAGATTGATACTAAAGTAAACAAATCCTTGTTAAGTAAGACGATTCAATAAATTTCAAGCAAGCTGATAGTAGATTCCATTTTAACCAACCTAAAAGACGGCCCTATTTTGCCGAAATTATTTCCTTAAGGGGGCTTAGTGTTTCTGATGTATAGTGATGTTGCATTAATCCGGCCTATCCTTTTTATTACTATTTTGTAGTCTTGATTTATTTATAACGCAAAGAAAAGAAAACAAATCCAATCCAATTGAGTCATCTTTATGACTATTTACTAAACAGCATACTTTCGGATAAACTTTTAAAAACACAAACTGGAAAAAAAATGAACAAAAAATCTATCATCATCGTAATGTTCGCAATCCTTTTTTCGATTGCAAATTCTTACGCTAACATCAAATGCATGGATCCAAAGAGCTTCCCAGCTGCTTGTGCCGCAAAGATTCAAGAACTTTGTGATATGAAATTTGCCTGCGTGAAAAAAAGTGCCACCCTCAGCCCTGCCTGCAAACCTGCAGATAACAAAATAGAATCTATTTTTGCAGTGATGGGATGCGAGAAATGTAAATCGGCTGATGAGAGACTCAATGATTTATTCTCGAACCCTTGCGTGCCTCCATCTGCAGTTGGCCAACCAGCTGTGGTTCCTGCAAAGCCCGCCGTTTGTGACAACTCAACAGATTTCGCTCTCATGTTGGCCTACTATGATGTAGGTTGTGGAAAAACAGAGTGCCCATGCAGTTACACTCCTTGCAAAGGCTACGAACAGACGACTTATCCAGGCTGGTCCAAGAAAAAAACCATCAATGGCACAGGCGGTGTGGAATGGATTTATTGCACTACGCGCAGTTGTCCGAAAGTTCAGAATCGTGATTTAACTTGTTACGATACCAAGACAAAATAAAAACCTCGATCGCGCGGACCTTGTATCATGACAAAAAATGAAGCTATTTTACATTTTGAGGAATACTCAAAAGAGTGGTTATCTTCTCTCGTTTTTTGCAAAACAAACTCAAGGTTTTGCTTTAAACCCACTTCTTTGTCTAAAAATGTATTATTGATTTTATACATCGTCGCGCTGGTAGGGCCTCACTTCATTCATTTCAAGAAACCTGATCTTTACTTTTTGTTTACACTCTTAGGAATATTTCTGAGCGCATTGTTCATCTTTTCACCCCTGATTAAGGAAGTGGTGATTGACCACGCTTCGAGTGAAGTAAAAATCATTCCAGCTGATTACATCGGCAGATTTTTCAGAAAAACTAAAATCATTAAATTTTCTGACATTAAAGAGATCGATCTTGAAAAAGATGTAAAAAACGCCACTGCTGATTCACATCGATATTCAAAACAAATCTCTTATTTGAATGCGATCAAAAACGATGGCGAAAAACAGCGACTCCTCGAATTCAAAAACTGGGATGATCCTGAAAAAATGAAAGCTGCATTTTCTTCTTTGTTATTCAATGATTCGGAGATTCGGTTGCCTCAACCCGGATGAAGGATAGTCTGGATTAACGCTACATCACTATACATCAGAAACACTATTTATGTTTTACCATTTCAAAATTCATAAAGAAAAGAAAGGCTATTGGGCTGAGTGCATTGAAATTCCAGATTGTTCAACTCAGGGCGAGACACTTGAAGTACAGCCTGAATTAACGCTACATCAGTATACATGAAAAAGAAGAAATCTATTAAATTGAAGATTAAGTAAATTGAAGCAAGTTGGTTCAAGATTCTCAGCAAACAACCATAAGAGATAGCCCTTTTTGGGCCTACCCTGTATTTCTGGGGGGGGCCTAGAGTTCTTGTATGTCTAAAGTAGTTCTAATTTCACCTGTCCTTCGGACTACTTAGTCTCATGCTAACTGCTGAAGCCTTCGCTTTAAGTTGTAGCATTTAGGCCTGCTTCAACTGGACCATTGCCAACGCCAGCGCCAGCGCCATTTTAACCTGTACCTAATATAGACATGCCTGCCGGGGTTAATTAATTCGAAACCATAAAGAAGCACATATTTTACGACGTAGGGTTATAAATCCTACGTCGTAATTCGGTTCAAATTCTAAAAATTTTCATATAAAGAACCAAACTTTTTCTTAAATAAGAAGCGTTTGTAATTTCGCGGCAAGTTCATAAAAAATATCCAGCAAACAATTATAAAAGATGTCTCTCTAATGCCGACATTTTATTTCTCAAGGGCAAGCCTAGGATCAATACATGGAGAAATGTCGATATTAACTCACAGCTCGCTGGGATCATTGTTGATCTTAAACGTGGCCGCATGAATGAAACAAGTGTGCTTCCTCAGTTTCCAGAATGGAAAAATGGTTAGGGAGGAAATGTAATCAGGATGTTTCTTGAGCGGATTGGGATAATGAAAGATGTTGTGTTCCATACGCTCAGGGCCTGCTTTGCTACTCACTTGCTATCTACTGGTGTTGAACCTTTGAAGGTGATGCGGATGGGTGGATGGAGTGATCTGAAGACTTTCCAGATCTATCTCAGGATGTCTGGGGTAGATGTGAGAGGGGTTGCTGAAGGGTTAGGTGTTATTGCAGATACAGAAGTTACGGATAATGTGTTTCCTCTGTTTTCTTTCTTAAATTTAAGGCCAGTCATCAACGGCTGGCCCCCATATAAAGGCACTCAAGTTGTTTAAATTACATGCTAATCTTGACATGTGTACACATTCGTGTACAATTAATGAAAATCAGGAGGACATCATGTCTGAGCCAACGACAACACGCAATTTTAGAGAAAACTTAAAACACTTTTTTGATCTCGCAGGAAAAAATCCCATTGCGATCAATCGAGGGTCTGAAAGATATGTCCTCATGAGTGAGAATGAGTTTGTGAAAATGAAGGAAGAGGTCTTTAACTTACAAAAAAGTCTAATTTCGACGCTACAACATTTGAATGGTGAAACTGCTCCAGAAATTGATGTTGATGCAGGTGAAGAGGACGATAAAATTTTTCAAGAGTTTGTGGCCAAGTACGAAAACCGGAAAGGTAAAAAGTCGAAGGTTGGATAAAGAATGTCTGTTAGATTAATCCCGTCGTTCAATTATAAAAATGATCGAAAAAAGATTCTGGAAGATATCCTTGAGTATGCTTTACGCTCAGGCAATGACGCCATCCCAGTTCTTAGGTTTTTTAGAAATGAAGAACTCAACTTACAAACAAGAATAAAGAATAGTCCTTTGAGTGCAGGGATCGACTTTCCTAAACCTGTTAAAAAAGGCACAGGCCAATCTGGTAATTATGTCATCCTTTACACTTATCTACCGCCTGATGCTCTTTCGAATCAAGATGTAAACCAAGTGAACCTTGATTCGATAATGCCCACGGCCTCGAATGCGTTTAATGAAATTGTGAATGGTCTTAATCAATCTGATTTCAATGAATA
This sequence comes from Bacteriovorax stolpii, assembly GCA_945905815.1. GTDB lineage: Bacteria > Bdellovibrionota > Bacteriovoracia > Bacteriovoracales > Bacteriovoracaceae > Peredibacter. The sequence goes on from CAMDQH010000041.1 coordinate 11,258, forward strand.
AAAGTCCCATTCGGTCGCATATAGAAAATTTAAAATATCTGATAGGAAAGTGGAAACTTGTGGAGCACTCCCAAGTAAATGAGGAGCTGGAAGGGCAATTGGTTTATCGTGAGGATAGGACTATGTCGGTCCACATAACTGGTAAGTATGATGGTGTTGAGGTCTTAATTTCATATTCTGGGACTTATGATTTTGAAGAAGGTTGTGTCGTACACAAAGTGGAAATTTCAGATAATCCAAAAAGAGTAGGTACAGAGCAAAGAAGATATATCAAACTCGATGGTGATTTAATGACTTTTACTGAGTCGCCAATTGAGACAAGTTTTAAAATTGTATGGCAGAAGCAGGAACGTCTCTCTTCATTTCTGTAGTTAGCTACTTAAGGCTACATTATTAGATAAATAATGGGTTTTACATAACCAAAGTAGCATCAACCAAAAATACCAAGGCCAATCTTCAACGATTGGCCTTTTTTATGACCAAAAAAAACGACTAATGAGGCTACTGGAAAAATTTGATCATGAAGATCATGACTATACCGATCAAGCCGACTTTCAGGCCCAAAGTGTACAAAACCGTGATGAGAATTTTCAGCTCCCACTTAAGATCGGCAAAGTCTGGGACCCACCATTCAGAGAATTTGCGGGGAAGCGTTGCTCCTACGATGATGGGTTTAGCTTGCATGCGAATGTTAAAATCCTGGCCCACCAACGGGCCGAACTGGAGAGACTTTGTAGGTACATTCTTCGAGGGCCCATTGCAAAAGAGAGAATTACCTATGAAGCAAATGGAAAAGTAAAATTACAGCTCAAAACACCTTACTCCGACGGAACAACTCATCTAGAGTTTTCTCCAGATCAATTCATCAAACGGATTATTGCTCTCATACCGCCACCGAGACAAAACCTTATTCGATATATTGGAATTTTTGGGGCACGCCACAAAAAGAGGTCAGAAATAACGAGCTTGGCATGCCCCAAGAAAGTGAAGACCAAGAAAAAAGTTTACCGCACCCCGTGGAGCGAATTATTAAAATACGTTTTTAAATATGAAGTCAGTAATTGTGATCACTGCGGCACCAAACTTACTTTGGTGGCCACTATCACTTCCCAGAATATCTGCCACAAAATATTAAATCATCTTGGCCGTCCCGCAAATGAAGTGAGTGTCAGGTCTCCGAGAGCTCCTCCGGAAGTTGATTGCTTTGATCAGACGATGGGCGATTTTTAAGCAAAATTATTTGAGCAAGGGCGGGGGTGTGCCTAATTTCGGTCTTAATTAAAAGATTCAGTAAATTTCAAGCAAGCTGATAATTGATTACCGTCAAACCAACCCAAAAGACGGCCCTTTTGGGCCGACACTACTTCTTATAGGGGGGGTCTTAGTGTTTCTTATGTATAGTTATGTAGCGTTAATCCGGCCTATCCTTGAAAAGTAAAAAGCAAAGCATCATCCTCCAAAATCTCTTAAAGCTTTCACTTACTGGTCAGCTTAATTTTCCAAAATGAAATGGAAGCCAAAAGTGTAAGAGCAAAAATTGTTGACTTCATAATCGATAAAATAATTGTACGTTAGCACCTAGGGGTTAAATCTACATTAAGTACTTTAAATGTTTTCAAGTACCCAATATTATCTATTGCCACTGATTTGGCTGTAAATCTTCGGCTTGTCTTGCTGGCTTCTTTACGAAAGGTTTGTTCCTTTTGATGGTAAACAGACCATCAGTGTAATCCTCAGGAGGGAATTGCGGAAACCTTGTATAAACATCGTAATCGGCCCTCATGAACAAATGAAAATTATTATCTTTTAAATTTTCATCATATCGGATGGGTAAGGTTATCTCTTCTTCACCATCATCTTCTAATTGTTGTGCAACTCCACTACCACCACCTCCAGGTTCTGTTTTAGCACTATATGGTTGTGGGAAATCGTGCTGCCCTAGAAAAATTATTAACGGAGGAGTTACATTACAACTTTGCCACTTAACTTTTACTTTTTGACCTTCTTTAAATTTTTCTCCTCCATTGGGGGAGATTAAACGAATATGCGGGGGACTGTCAGGAAGGCAATTGGGAGCAGAGTTCTTGGACATGTAGTATTTTTTAGCTTTTACTGAAGAAATTGTTTGTAGATGCTTCTCATGAAGGAATCCAATCTTGTCTTTAGTTTTTATTTTGAACCAGCCTGAAAGGTAATCAACGACCTCAACAGAGCTTTTATCTTCTAAGGTCGATAAGATCTTTCCAAAAGGAGCAAGTAATAAATTGGATTTATCTTTTATCGTTTGCTTGTCATGGAACTTTGCCGGAATTTCTTTATTTGATTGTCCGAAAGCAAAAAATATATCTTCAGTAGGCAAATAATCTTTCATAAAAACCTTAACTCGACCTATGCCCGAGTACATATCTCCGCCTACATAGGCCCAAACTAACTGTCCACCTTCAATAATCACTTCTACATTTTCAATCGGTTTTTTTAACCCGCTTTCTTTGGTGCGTGCAAAATAATAGGCTCCGTATTTTAAGGTATTAGGATTACTGTTAGCTCTGGCCCAAGTCATACTTTCATCAAAAAAACCTCTGAAATCTCCATGCTCAATCTGGAAAATCCCCAATCGAGAATCGTAACTATGAATAACCTTGGTTATTTTTTTTGAGGGAAAGGACATGTTCCATTTATAGCGACTTTGTATTTTCCAAGCACCAGATAGAATGTTAGTTTGGGAGTGATACATGTTTTGAATGAAGCCATAAGTTTCTAGCTTTTTCTTCACATCGGGTTTGAATTCTGAGATGTCGGGACAGTTGATATCGCTTACACCCAACTTCTTTAGGATATGAGAAATCTCCCGATCATTTTGCATAGCCTTTTGTTCATTTACGATTTGGATTTTTTTTCCGTCTACTGCTACGTTAAACTCAGTAAATGCAGCTGAACGAAACCAGGGGGCCACATCTTCATGGGTATTTACAGCATGCGTGACATTAGGAGAATTATTGCATTCATATGTGGGCACTATAAATGAGACTTGGGCCTCAATAGGTTTATCTGCTCCATTATAAAATTCATCCTCAATAATGATCTGCTTTGGAGTGATTTTTATAACTTTGTTTTTTAACAATATTTGATCTGTACTTTCAATGATGAGTTCCTGAGTGGGTATGGACTGATACGATTCTACAGCGGCCAAGATTGAGGGTGAAAATTGAGTAAGAACAATACCAAGAAGGCATTTAGTAAAATTTTTCATTTTAAGATTATAGGCGAAGATCAACATCGGTGCAATTTTTGCTAAAAAATCCATAATTTGATGCCTAGACTGACCATTTTAAATGGCAGGTCTGATTTCAAATAAATCTCTTTAAAAATTTGCCACATTAAAACGACACCACTTGCCTCATATCTTACTGGGCCTTAATTAAGATGATTCAATAAATTTCAAGCAAGCTGATAGTATATTCCCGTCAAACCAACCTAAAAGATGGCCTTCTAGGCCGCCATTATTTCCTAATGGGGGGTCTTAGTGTTTGTGATGTATGCGGATGTACCGTTAATCCGACCTACCCTTTGAGGGAGTAATCCCTCACGGTTACCCGATCTTCCAAGAAATGCATCCAGAATCTTTACGTGATGATTATTTTAGTAAAAGGCTTCTCTCGAAAGTAAAGTTGGACTTGTGGTTGTTGTGGTGGATGATTCCTGAGTTTGTAGTAAAGGCTCACTGTTTGCAGGATCTGAGAGCGGTGTTGTCGAAGAGCTCGATGTCTTAAGAGTTGCATCCGCTGTTCTGAATTTTGATGTTGAGCTGCTCAAGACCGGGGAAGACCCTGAAGTAGGTGCAGTAGGCCCATAAACTTTGGCACAGGCACTATTACTCCAAGGACCGGCCGCAGTACCAATTTTACACTGACCATCTACAGTGACTTTCATGTCCCTCACTCCGAGCTGTGGATATGAAGTAGCAGTACTTAAGGAAATGGCAAAAACTGGGGAAACTAAAACAAGGGTCAGGACAAATAATGCGTATTTCATATAATTCCTTTTTTTATATATTCTATTATCGGTTTGGCGGCAAAATTATCAAAGGAGTTTAAGCTTAAGATACTAAGTAACTAGAATGTTGTGATCTGCTTTTGGAGGGAGTACCATATTTTTGAGTCAGTGCCTAGTTTATGAGCGTTTGATCTTAGCAGACTTTGTTCATAATTCGCAAATAAAAGTAGGCACCCAAGAGTGCCCGACATGGGGGCCATGATATTAAAAACTCAGGGAGCCTAGGAATTATTCTGCTTTTATTGCCTGGGTAGATATATACTCTTAATTAATGAAAAAAAATAAATTTATTCTCAAAAATTTCGGTTTCTCACTAGTCGAGCTCACGGTGGCAATGGGGCTTTTAGGAGCGCTTTCTGTTGGGGTAATGAAGCTCATGGAGAACTCTAATAAAGCCGCTAAGACAATTGAAAGTAAAGATGAGATCCTTCAAATCACTAATCAAATAAACGACATTCTTAGAAATCCTAATAACTGTGAAGCAACTCTGGGATCAAAAACGGAGAATAATTCTGTCTCGTTTATTAATCAGGTGATTCAAGGAACATCTGTTCCGAAGTTTACCGCATCAACGACTCCGTCTCCAAAAGTATCAATAGAGTCCATGCGATTAAAGGATATTGATGATAATGGAAGTAATGGTTCCAGTGCTATAGGTATTTTGGAGGTGACCTTTAAAAAACCGGGAGCTGCTTTGGGTGGGCAGACAATAAAAAAAGAAATTTCTTTGAGTGCCAATTTATGTCGTAAAGATTATCTCGAAAATACTGACTCAAGCAGTCTTCTGACAACTTGCTCTGGACCAAATAAACTGCTTTTGTCCGGACCGAATCCTTATAATGGAAAGTTTTGGGCCATTTGTCAGGATTGTACTAATGCAATCTCCAATAATACCATTAACTCTTGTCAGTCCCAGGGAGGTAGTGGTGGGGTTGATGTCGCAGACATGCAAAATATGGTGTGCGTGCAGTTTGGGACGACTTATGATGCTGATGTTCCTGGTTGTATTTTCCCCAATGGTCAGACTTTAACTCAAACTCTAAGCACTCTCTACACGAGTCTGGCCGAGCTGCAAAGTAGCCTTGTTGCCGCCAATACCGAAATCAACAACATTAAGACAGCAATGGCAGGTTATCCAGGCTCTCTGCTTAGTAACTCAACTGTAACGTGTGTTACTGGTTCAACTTACGCTTTGACTTTGAATAGTGCAGGTAAAATAGAGCTCACCTGTGCGGCTCCTGTGGCCTGTACTGGGTGCTCGTCTTGGACTGCTTGGAATATTTATGATAAAGGTGATACGTGCGTTTACTCTTGTAGTTGGTCGATAAAACAGGGAACTAGGACTACCTGCCGTTACTCGAGAAGTTGCAACACCAAAACTCCGGCAGGCTGCACCGGATCCATAGGTAATCAGTTTACTGGCTTTTATAATTACTTAGAGGGGTTGGGAGGAGATAAATATTACAACACTTCTTCTGGTCGTACCAACGCAAGACAGGCCGCATGTCCAGGAGCTTCTACTTTTGGAATTTACTAGGGCGATAATCCTACAATGATTTTCAACGATCGATTCATCTGAACTTTACTTACTATCTGCCATTTCCACTAAAGGTAAAAGAAGACTGTTGAAAATGGCAGGATTTTTCTTAATTAAGATGATTCAATAAATTTCAAGCAAGCTGATAGTATATTCCCTTCTAACCAACCTAAAAGACGGCCTTCTAGGCCGCCATTATTTCCTAGGGGGGGGGGCTTAGTGTTTGTGATGTGTAGTTATGTAGCGTTAATCCGGCCTATCCTTCCGAGATGAAAAGATTGGTGGAGGAAGTTCCACTGATTCGACCCTTCATGAAAATACCTTATGGGTCATTAAAGCTGTATGTCAGACTGTAAAGTAAACTCCTCTTTTGAAGAGCCGTATGCGAGAAATCCGCACGTACGGTTCTGTGGGGGGTCTACCGTGGTAACGGGGTAGGTCTACCCGATCTTTCTTAGCGGGAGCAAATGATGTAAAAGTTATAGGAAAATAAAAAAATCAATACCCATTATTAACCATTTTCAAAACTTTTAAATGGTTGATAGTCAAACCTGACGCTGTTACGGGCGTAAGAAATCTTGCGGAAATGTATCCGACGGCGGATGCTTGATAGGTCATATTTTTCTGATCACTTTGGTCCCCAAGACAAGTTCCGGCAGCAGCTGATTCCACTGTTATGGCGTCGCAGGGGGCCAGACTTGCACCGGCAGGATTTTGCTTCGCATCGGTATAGACTGTAATAATAGAACCACCGACACCTTTCCCAGCAGCGTACCAATTGTCATTGGGGACACCACTATCCGCGGAAGGCGGATTACTTAAAGCACAGTCAGTGCTATTTAACCCCGAATTAATTGCTGAAGTATAGGCAGTAGAATTGATGGAGGAAATCGCCGCACTAAAACCAACTCCATAATACCTATTGGCCTTCTCAGCTCGTGGATTAAAGCCCATATAAGCTAAACAGGTCGCGTACATATTATAATCGCTAAAAAATGAAGCTTCGGCGGTGTAAAGAGCGGAGAGCTGCATCTTGGCCTCTGCTACTTTAGCCTTGGCCTGATAGGTTTTAAAATTTGGGATAGCCACTGCTGATAGAAGCCCAATGATGGCAACAACAACCATCAATTCAACGAGTGTGAAGCCTTGTTGCCGACGTAGGGATTTCAAACAAATGTTCATGCATACTCCGGTGATTTATACTTAATTATATATCAAAAAAAAAACCGATGAATCTAGGATTGTGTAAGTAATTCCAGTACCTTAATAATTAAGATCGGGTAGACCCCCCACAGAACCTTACTTGCGGATTTCCCGCATACGGCTGTTTTAATTAAGATGATTCAATAAATATCAAGCAAGCTGATAGTAGATTCCCTTCTAACCAACCTAAAAGATGGCCCTTTTGGGCCGACATTTCATTTGAGCTTTCGAAAACAACAAACGCAGGGAAATAAAAATTCTTCAGTGAAAATGATTTCACAAGGTAACACGGGCCAAAAGGAAAGGGCGTAAATGGCATCGTTCAAAGAAACTCTCCGATCGAGCGAAACAGTTCTTTGAACCAGTAAAAAATCGGTGACTCCAACCTTTGAAGGAGATCTTTTACATCGCTGTCTTTCATCGCGAGATTTTTCAACTGCCGATCGCTTTCTGTGACCAGGCCATGGGGTGTTCCGAGCCCGGGGATTCTCGTCGAAAGCCGATTGATCGATCCCTTTTCACCCCAGGGATCTGGCTTCACTTCATCCGTCCAGGCCTCGATGAAGGTGATTTCCCCAAAATCGTTGAAGGTAAACTCTTCGTAGATTTTAACGGGTGCCTTGATGCCCAGATATTCAAACCACACGCGGCAGCGGCAAAATGGCTGGACCTTAAAAAACCGACACTCACGATTCGTCACCTTCGTCGGGTAGAGTGCAGGTAAAACATCAATCGGCATCATCCAGCGCTTGTACCCCGTGAGCTTCAACCAGGGATGCCACTCCCAACGAATCACGTTTTCGGAGTATTTCGGCTTGGAGACTTTCGTCACATAGGAATCAAGCGTGTCGAAGTAGCTCAGCCCTTCGTCAACATAGTACTTGGCTTCGAACTTCGGTTTAAGATTGGTAGAAAACGCAAACGTGCTGGATTTCTCCCTGGCAAACCCCGTGATCGAGTAAAGCAAGTGGATCAAAAAAAGTAAACGAAGACGTCTCATGGATGAACCTCATGCTCAGGGATGACATCACTTCTCATGGGGCAGGTGAGGAGTATTTCGGACATGGGAAATTCCTGTTAGAGCATTTACTTTGAGAGCCTAAACATAAAAGTCGTGTAAGGAGATTCAATATCATAAAGCAAGTCTCCGCGATAGCTTTTGGCGATGGTCTTTGCCAAGCTGAGGCCCAAACCAGTACTTTTATCCGGCGGTTTGGTGATAAAGAATGGCAACATCATTTTTCCAGCAATCTCATCCGGGATTCTTGGACCTGAATCTTGGATGATGAATGCGATCTCCTTCTCACCATTGAGAATCCGTAGTTTTATCCATTTTTCAGTTTGATCTCGAATGGCATCCATGGAATTAAACATTAGCGCCATTATGGATTGAATGACTTCAACTTTCTTTACGTTAATAACGTCATCATTAAAAATCTTCAATTTCAAATGTTATTGAATGCAATTTTAATCGCTCAAATGTGAGCCGATTGATCTCTTCGAGGACTTCGGAAACCTTCACCAAACTTTTAACGACTTTCGCGATCCTCTCAATTAATGTCTCTAACCTCGAGAAAAAAGTTAGCTAAATAAGAAAGTTGGGTGAATTTCAAGGAAACTGGCCAAAGGTTTCCATCCAATACTCATAAACGACGGCCCTTTTGGGCCGACATTGTATTTCCGAGGGGGGCTCGCTAGATCTAGGGCGGAAAATATAGGGCTAATCCAGACTATCCTTTAAACATCAGTAACTTAAATTCCTGACCAAATGCTTTTGGTGTAAATTACTATTAATTAGCGTATAATCAGTTATGATTTATACTTTTTTTGGAGGAAAATATGTGTATCGAAAAAATTATCATATTGTGTCTTTTTTGCCTTAATCTACAGGTTTTTGCCCATGCTCAAGACTACGCCGCAGGATCGAGTTCTGCAGGTATCACTAGCTCTCGTGGTGGAATTAAAAATGTGGGTGGAGGTCCAAATACTGGTGGAAACCTCGGCATAAGTGGTAACTGCTGTCGTTGGAGCTCTACTATACCTTCTCAACCAAACTATAACTGTGCTCAACATAATTCTGTTGGTCCAACTTGTACTAAAATGCGTTGTGATTGGAATCCTGAATGTAATAGGCCACCTGAAGATCCTTGTATTTCCAAAGGTGGTTTATGGTGTGTGAGTGGGCCATCGAATTCACCAAGAACCAATGGAGAATGTGCCTTTAATACGAACGTCACAGGAACCCAAGGGGAATGTCAGTCTGGACTTTCACCAACTCATTCTGGATCTTGTAGTACGCCAATTGGATCAGGACAAAAAGCAATGTGTGGATGCCCTAGTAATTTGAGTATTTGGTGTATTAAATATATTCCATAATTTCTAAAAAAAATCTCAAAATAGAATGGGGGGCTTCGGCTTAAACAAGAAAGTTGGGTGAATTTCAAGGAAACTGGCCAAAGGTTTCCATCCAATACTCATAAACGACGGCCCGTCTGGGCCGCCATTATTTTTCTTTAAAAGTTTGAAGAGTTTAAGTTGAGAGATTTTTTTCTGTTTTTTTTGGAGTGTGATTTTATCTGCCGATGGGTTTGGGAGATGGATAAAAATCACTTTATTACCTGAAGTCGTTGTTATTTCCTCTTTATTGCTGTCTATTATGTGATCACTTTCAAGCTCCTCAACTTGTATTATATTTCTTGGATCATAGAGAACGGTCAGAGTGTCTTTGAAAGGATGTTTTTTAAGAGTTTTGGGTTTGCTTAGGCTGACATAACTTTCACAGAATTCCTGCCCTGAAATGGCCCAGGCTTGTGTCGAGATGACGATTATGAGAAAAAAGAGAGCTTTCAAATTTTCACCACTTTTATGTTTACCAATTGAAGGTTAGATCCATGCTTGTTATGCTGAGATGTTACTGGGTCTGATGTTCTGATGGAAAAAAAAAGATCCTTAAAGAGGATGGGACTAAGGTCTAAATAACATTAGATTTATCCGACTGACCTTGCTTTAGATGCCGGGGCAATGGAGTAGCATCCATTGCGAAAAATAATTTCCAGGTTTTTATTCTTTCTTACATAGTAGATAAGATTTTTTAACTTTTCATCATCACTAGGCTCGAGCATTTTCCTCCCCCAGAGTGATTGAAACAACGTATCTTTTGGTATGGGAACTGAAGCATTTGATAACAATTCCAGCAGGGCCTCAACGTTATTTTTGGATAAAGGCTTTTTGAACTGTATTATGTAAATTTTGTTCTTATGTTTTTCCAGACATAAAGACATCAGATTGGTCTGGCCTAAGTACTTAAAGTTGTCTCCATAATTGTCAGGATCCATTTCTTTAAGTTGATTCCAATGCACTAGGGCCTCATTAGGCCTTGATGCTTCAAGGCTTTTTATCACCTTCAACTGAATAAACAGTACTTCACTACGTTTAAAATCTTTTTCATAAAAATAAAGAGGGGTATCATTTTTTAAATGAGAGAGCATCAGCCGCATATAGTTAAAATTGGGAGTATCTCTAAAAAGTCTGAATTGCTTCATGTCTTCAAGACACAGATCACAGTCTGAGTATAGGCCCTGCTTGAGATAAAAGATAAATTTACTTATATGTTGGGCCATGATCACGGCCTCAGACATCAGTGCCTTATTCTTTTCAAGAATGGTGAGGATCTTTGCTGCTTCTTCGTAATAACCACGAAAGGTAAAATAATTAAATTTACATTGCTCATAGCAGATTTTTTGGCGCTGGTTTATACCTTGTTCAGAAAGCCTTTCCATTACTCTCAGTTCCTGTTTCATCTTTTGGTCATGGTTTAAATTGAAACTGATAATAAAATGATTATAGCTACAGATAAATTGATGCTCAACCAGGGGATATTTTTCTAAAGATGAATAAGCTGCTTGAAGATAGTCTGAGGCGACTTTGGGATTGCCCATATTGTTATAGGTCAGCCCCAAAATAAGATTTTTTTGGGATTTGACCAAATCATTTTCAGTGATGGCGGTTTTAAGATTCTCCAGAATTTTTTTATACTCACAGTTCTTAAGATCAAACCAACATTGAAGAATTTTCTTTTCGGTTATTGTGAGGCGCTTGTCTGACAAATATTTTTTAGCTTTCTTACCATCACTATGAACAAGTTTAAGCGCTTCTAAAAATGTCTTAAACTTAATTTCACTCAATTTAGGGACCCTTCATCAGATCAATATAGTATTTAATCAATTGCTGCCTACTTTCAAGCTTATCAATGCCTTTGCTTTCCAAGTAGTAATGATAACTCTCTCTGGTAACAAGGCCGTAGATGTGATTTTGTATGGACTGTTGTTTAAAAAAACATTCATAAATTTTGGATTTCTCACAGTTCCCATCACCGTATTTTTTAAAGTATTTTTTTCTAACTTCGGGTCCATGACCGGTAGAATAAATGACTAGTTGGGCATATAGGTCTATAAGATCATTTGCCTTCAACTTAATAGTGTAGCAATCACTCCAGGCACTTTTAATTTCTTCCATTAGCTCATCATTGTCTTTTCTGATTGTTCTAATCATTTGCTGTTTAACTTCGGCATTGATATCATCTTCATTTTTTTGTTGATTACGTCCATCAGGTCCACCACCGCCAGTATTGATTCCTTGAGCAAATGCTGAGGCAGTCAAGGAAATGAACATAACTAGAAATAGTTGTTTAAGCATGCTTTAGTCCTTTTATCCCATTCTTAATCGGTAAGTTTCTCGTCTTACTTTAATCCAAGTTTTTTCTTAATTAAGATGATTCAGTAAATTTCAAGCAAGCTGATAGTTTATTCCCTAGAGGGGGGGTCTTAGTGTTTGTGATGTATACGGATGTAGCGTTAATCCGGCCTATCCTTAACTCCCGGCTGGTCAGCTAATGATGATTAGTATCCATTTTTTGTCGTAACCATAGTTTTACCTTCATCAATCGCAAGAACTGATGCACTTGCCGGAGTTCCATCTCCAGAACTTATAAATCCAGTTGCATTAATAATAAATCCCATCGTGTTATCATCATTCTGAGTCCCCAGCAAAGACTCAGCGTATGTACCTTGTGAGGCGCTTTCTGCTTGAGCAGAAGTTCCCATTACGGATGAACCAATAGCTTTACCCGCAGGAAAGAAAGACTGCCCGTCAACGGCCCCTGCTTGACCTGCTAAGCAAGGAGCGGCAAGGCCGGTGTTAATAGCTGCTTTCCAGCCAACGTGAGCTGCTGCAGGGTTAACATCTGCAGCACTTGTAAAACCAATCGCATAATATCTGGAATTCATCGAGGGAGTTGGATCAAAGCCCATATCAGCTAAGCAATTAGAATAAAGATTGAATTCAGCGAAAAATGAGCTTTGTGCCACGTATGCAGCAGTTAATTGAAGTCTAGCTTCAGCAACTTTCGCCTTTGCCTGATATCTTTTAAAGTTTGGAATGGCTACAGCAGATAATGCGCCGATGATGGCTACAGTCACCATCAATTCAACCAGCGTAAAACCTTGTTGTCGATACAGAGAACTCAAAAACCTTGGCATATTTATATCCACTTATCCAAATCACTAAGAGGGCCAGATTTTGCATCTAATGATGCAATTCTTATTATAAACCCTTAAGCGGATTTTATTTTAAAAATTGATTGTACTAAAATTATTAAAGTTATCTTTAAGTATCGGATAAACTCTTAGGTTGTTTAGGGATGCCAAATATTTATGACACTTTTTGCTTTTAAAGTTTAGATCTCACTAAAAGCCCCAGACTAAGCTATTGAATCTTTGTTCGTAACCTTAAGACTCTCAAGCTTTTTGGAGGAATCCGGAAGTAGTGTATAATTAAAGTAGGGTATAATTAAAAAGTGTATTAAATCGAAGGATAAAAATACATGAAAAACTATCTTTTAGGTCTTCTAATGCTGCCATTAATTTTTAATATCATTGTCCCTGATGCTCAAGCAGGAAGT
>CAMDQH010000042.1 GCA_945905815.1 Bacteriovorax stolpii
GAAAAGAAATTTTATACTTCGTTTGAAACAACAGTGATAGGCAAGGTTACTAAACGAGACGATCAAGCCCAGAGTTTAACTCAGGAAGAGTTTATTAAAGCCCCAGGTTCATTTGGTGGTGACCCGGTCAGAGCGGCCCAAAATTTACCTGGAGTTGCAGCTACTGGTGGTTCTGCTCAGATTATTGTTCAGGGAGCAAGTCCCGAAGATACGGGATATCTAATTAATGGTCATAGAGTTCCATTAGTTTTTCACTTTGGTGGACTCTCATCAGTCATTATTCCTGAAGCGGTTGAAAGGGTTGATCTTCTTCCAAGTGGCTATGGGCCAGAATATTCGCGAGCGATTGGTGGAATTATTGGTCTTACGACCAAGGCACCAAAGGATGATCGTGTTCATGGAATGGCCTATGTCGATTTACTTAATACAGGGGGACTCATTGAAGGTCCGATCAATAAGAAATCCTCGTTTTTAGTTTCTGGTCGCTATAGTTATATTGGACAAGTTCTGAAAGCAGTGGCCAAAGATAATGAAGATTTTGAACTTACTTCAGCACCTACTTATTATGATTTGACATCAATTTATAAACTCAAGGTTGATGAAAAAAATGACTTTAGAACAACTTTTATTTTAAGCAAGGATTCTCTTGTCTCGATTGCTAATAAACCTATAAATAACGATCCCAAACTTCGTGGAGATATTCAAACTACGACAGAGTTTTTTCGAGTCATGCCACAAATAACAACAAGGATCAGTGAAAAACATAAAATGGATAACTCTCTTTCTTTTGGTAAAGATAGTATCTTTCGTAATGTGTCAGGAAAATTTCTTGATATTGATTCCGATGTTATTTCTCAACGGTCTGAATTAGTTTCTGAATGGAAGCCCACGTATAAAACCTATATTGGGTTAGATAATCAATGGAATCATTCGAGAGTAGGTGTTAACCTACCGACCTCATATCAAGTAGGAGGAGTTCGGACCCCATTTTCAGTGGGCGATGTGAAAAAATTTGAAACGGTAGCTTCAAGCACACTGCTTGGTGCTTATATTCGTCAGGAAATTAAGACCAGTGAAGATTCTAAATGGACCTATTTACCAAATGTAAGGGTAGATCATTTTACTATTACTCAAGAGTCACATCTTCAACCACGTTTTCAAATTCGTAATCAACTAGACCCAAGCTTACAGTTAAGGGGAGCGTGGGGGAAATATGTACAGCCGCCACTTCCGCAAGAGAGCTCTCCTCTTTATGGAAATAGTGATATTAATTCACCGTATGCCTACCATTACATGCTCGGATACACGAAAGACTTTCGTGAAGGCTCAACTCAAGGTTTAGAATTTACCAATAACTTTTTCTATAAAGAATTAAAAGATCTCGTCATTCCTGATGTTGGAAATAGATATGTTAATTCTGGAACAGGAACGATAATAGGTGGAGAAGTTCAGGCCAAGTACCGTAAAAATGAATGGACCTCGCAGCTTGTATACACCTACCTTGAGAGTACACGACACATCCCAGGATATGGAACTCGTCCGTCAGAATTTGATCAGACTCATAACCTGAATCTTATTGGCTCTTATAACAGAGAAAGATGGACTTTTGCTGGAAGATTTAGATTCGTAACAGGCGTGCCTTATACACCCATTACCGGCGCAACTTTTGATAGTGATAATGATGTTTATATTCCTACGGCGGGGAGTATTTATTCTCAGCGTTTTGATGCCTTTAATCAGCTTGATATAAGAATTGATCGAAGATTCATCTACGATAAATGGATATTAACGGCCTATCTTGATATTCAAAATATTATGAATTCTAAAAATGCCCAATCAATCGATTATTCTTACGACTATTCTCAGAATGAAAAATCCAGAGGACTACCAATCCTTCCCACCTTCGGTGTTAAAGGGGAGTTTTAATGAAATATTTATTTTTATGTCTGATAATTCTTTTTGTCGTTTCGTGTGGAGATGACTTTAAAAAAGTCGAAACTCTTGGTGAGTTTCGTATTTTATCAGTAGTGACTACGACCCCGGAAGTCGCACCTGGTACTGGTGTGAGTCTACAACTTTTTGTATCCGACGTTAAAGGTGGTGGTCGACCGATTAGTGGTACTACCATTGCATGCATTGACCCGGGTATTGCCTTTGGGGCCAAGGTAAATTGTGATCATGATCCTTCGGCATCACCAGGTACCTATGACATTCATACCGCAAACGATGCAGGCCTTGGTTTGGGCAATCTTTTTACCGGCCTCGCACCCGACGTAACAAACGTAACAGTTCCGGCAGGTATCTTTTTGGGACGTAGTACGACTGAACAATTTAATGGTGTGAGTTACATTGTGATTTTTAATTTTACAGTCGATGGAAGAGAGGTCTCGGCGTTTAAAAGAATTATTGCCACTAATCGCGAGATATTAAAATTAAATAACAACCCTACAGGAAGTACTATTTCGCAAAACGGAATTGCTCCTGGACCAGTTTTAAATAAAGATGATGAACTTCAGGTTACAACCGATGCCCCAGAGGTTTACGATTTTATCAATACAGAGGGTGTCAATGAAACAAAAACAGAAACCTTTCAGGTTGCCTGGTTTGTGACCCAAGGTAAATTTAGTAAGCCAAAATCTAATGTTGATGAGATAGTTGAATATCAAGGTGACACTCCTACTGTACCATCTCTAGTGGTTTCGATTGTTAGAGATGACAGGGGTGGGGTTGAAATCGTGACAGAATCTTTCCCTTAAAGGCTAAAACGATGAGTCACATTTTAAAATCAATTCCACTCGCGTTTAAAATGATCTTTAAGGATCCGGTAAATTTACTGTTGGCCTTTATTCCAACTGCTATTGCCATGGCCTTATATCTTTTTACTGTTGTAACTGTTTTTCGAAATTCTGATCGGTTGGTTTCCATGTTTAGGGGGCATATCTATACGGCCGATCAAGCCGATGTCCTGGCCAAAATTATAACTGCCGTACTCGTCATTTTTATCTTTTTTGTCATGAGTTGGACTTTTGTCATCCTCGTTGGAATCATCGCGGCTCCATTTAATTCCATGCTAAGTTCACGCATTGAAAAAAAGTTAATTCAACACTTGGATGGGGCAGATAAGAAAGAGACCATGAAGCAAATAGGACAGAGTTTAAGTCAGACATTCAAAAATGAGCTCAAAAAACTCATTTTTATCGTTTTTGTGGCCGCTTTGGCCTTTGTACTAAATCTCTTTCCCTTATTTTATCCGGTCGGTATTTTTCTCGTTGCGACCCTGCTTTCGGTTCAATTTATTGATTATTCGTGGGCCAGGCACGAAATGCATTTTGGGGCGTGCCTTAAAGACGTTACGGTTAACATAATTCCTTACAGTATCTCCGGATTTATCTTTCTCTTATTGGTCAGTATACCGATAATAAATGCATTCGTTCCAGCATTAGCAACTAGTTACTATACGGTATTATGGCTACACCGACAGAACAAAATCCAGTAAACCTTCCTTCCTCAAATGAGGAAGTTAACGTTATTGTCATTAAACTTCCGTTTGACCTTCAGGAAAGGATACTTTGTTTTCCTTTCTTGCATCAGACGAGAGAAAAATATCCACGTGCCACGATTCATTTCATTACACCTAAAAAGAATATAGAAGTTTTAAACTTACTTCCTTTTGCGGCCTACTATCATGAAATTGATGAGGACGAGATAAGCAATGTCTTTGACGTTTATCGGTACGGTGTTATGTCGAACATATATAACGTAGATATATTTATTTCCCTAACAAACTCCTTTGTAGATGCTTGCCTAGGCTTTAGCCTAAAAGCAAAAAAAAGAGTGGGTTTTTCCGATGGTTGGAAGACTATGGTACTAACTCATAAAACACCCAGACTTTACGGCCATCATGTGACTGAGGATTATTTTTCGCTTTATCGCGCGATGGTTGAAGCTAATGTTGAGATTAAGCTTAAGGTCATGTCTAGAACCTTGGAATCTATTGTTCCGGAGTGGGAAACTCTTCCCTATATAGCGATTAATTTATCGCCACTCAGAGATGCAAAAATTGAAGAAGAGATGCTGGATCTTATTAACTGCTTTGAAAAGCAACGGATTGTTTTATTCTCTTCGGATAACCAGGAAGAAGTACAACTTATATTGGCACCATTTTTAGAACGTCTAAGTCCTAAAAATGTTTACATTAATTTTATTCACAAATCATTAATTGATCTTGGCAGAATGATGGCGTTCTCTAGAGGTGTCATTACATTTAACGGTCCTGCTGCCAGCTTATCCGCCTACGTCGGATCTAGAACGTTGATTCTTTATGATTCTGAGGACCCTCAAAAGTATGCTCCATTTTATTTTCAAGCAGAGCTTTTGATCCTGGGTGTAAATGATCCAACCTTGATCAACACGTTGATGGCCACCGGGATTCTACAAAAGCGCAAACAGTTCAGCATGACTGAAGTCTTTGGTAAGGCCATGTATTTTTTTAAACTATAAAATGCTATTGAAAACTTTCCAGAATTTCATTCAATGAACTCAACTTGTCCTGAAAGAGTTTAGCTTTTTCGATAACTTCGGTTCTCACTTCTTCAGGAGCGTTGGCCATGAAATTCATATTTGAAAGCTTGGCCTCAACTTTTTTATAGTCTGCCTGAGTTTTTTCCATATCCTTTTTAATTCTATTCACCTGATCATTTATATCGATCAAGCCTTCCAAGGGAATAAAAATCTCGCAATGAGTAGTAACCAGAGAAGCAGATTTTTTAGGCTTCTCAGCATTTTTTGACCGAATAGTTCCAGACTTTACGTTCGCCAGATCTTTTAAGAAATGCCTTGATTCATAAACGAATTTTGCCAGACGTTTATCATCTGTGAAAATCTTTACATCAATTTCATCTTTAGGTTTTAAATTAACTGATGAGCGAATATTACGAATACCGGTCGTGATATCAATAAATTTGTTCATCATCTCCTGAACCTCAGAGTTTTCAAGAGTGTGGTCAAACTCTACATATTCCTGAGCAATGAGTAGGGATTTTTCATTTTCTAAATAGCCCCAGATCTCCTCAGTAATGAATGGAGTGATGGGATGCAGAAGGTTCACAATCTTCTTGAAGCAGAACTTCAGCATGGTCGCACGAATGATTTTTTCTTTTTCGTTTGAACCATTTAAAATGTTTTTAGAAAGCTCGATGTACCATGAACAAAACTTATCATAAACGTACTGATAAATTTCTGAACAAGCATCATCATAGCGGTATAGATCTAATGACTCATTCATCTTTTTGGCGACTGTGTTAAGCTCGGCCAGAATCCATTTATCGTGCAGATGCCATTCTGATTTGACCGGTAATTCATCTTTCGCCTTATCGAGATAAGGATGAATGAAACGAAAAGCGTTCCAAAGTTTATTTACAAAGTTTCTGTAGCCTTCGATTCTTTCAGGATCAAGATTAAGGTCACGGTTATACCCTGAACCGGCTGCGAGAGTGAATCTCATGGCATCAGTACCGTACTGCTTGATCATATCGAGAGGATCAATCCCGTTACCCAGTGACTTACTCATCTTGCGACCTTGCTTGTCGCGAACGATAGCATGAATATAAACATGCTCAAATGGAGCTTTCTCCGTTACTTTCATTCCCATCATCATCATTCGGGCAACCCAGAAGAAAATAATATCGTATCCAGTTACCAGAACCGTATTGGGATAAAAACGATCAAAACCTTTCTCTTTCATCGCCTTCTCATCAGGCCAGCCTAAGGTAGACAGTGGCCATAGACCTGAAGAGAACCAGGTATCAAGTACATCTGGGTCTTGGAAAAGATTTTCGCTCTTACATTCGACACATTCTTCAGGAGTTTCTTCTGCTGCCCATTTAGCATCACATTCACGGCAATAATAAACCGGAATTTGATGTCCCCACCAAAGCTGTCTTGAAATACACCAGTCTTTAGGATTTCTGAGCCATGAGAAGTAGGTATTCTCCCAGCCTTTAGGAAAAAATGTCATTTCGCCGTTTTCAACAGCTTTTACAGCTGTTTCAGACATAGCGGTTGTATTTACGAACCACTGTTTTGAAACCATAGGTTCAATGATTTCATCTGAACGTTCACCATGGCCGACTGGATGAACATGATCTTTCTTTTCGATCAATTCACCCAACTCAAGTAAAATCTCTTCTACTTTTTTACGAGCATCTTTTGTTTTTAGGCCTTCGATCTCTGGTGCATTTTTATTATATGTCCCGTCGAGATTTAGGATATTGATAATAGGAAGATCATTGCGTTTACCAATTTCGAAATCGTTAAAGTCATGGCCTGGAGTTAC
This sequence comes from Bacteriovorax stolpii, assembly GCA_945905815.1. GTDB lineage: Bacteria > Bdellovibrionota > Bacteriovoracia > Bacteriovoracales > Bacteriovoracaceae > Peredibacter. Next base: position 6,335 of record CAMDQH010000042.1, read on the forward strand.
TTTTAAACAGCCTGTACCTTTTTCAATGTCTACGTGCTCATCACCGATGATCGGAACTTCACGGTTACAAATTGGAATGATAGCGGTCTTACCAATTAAATCCTTGAATCTTTCATCATTAGGGTTAACTGCTACAGCGGTATCAGCAAAAATTGTTTCAGGTCGGGTGGTGGCGATGATTAGTTCCATGCCTGGTTCTTCTTTTACTTTATACTTTAAGTAATAGAAGAAACCTTTAACTTCTTTATGTTCAACTTCAGCATCAGAAATTGCCGACTGAAGAGCTGGGTCCCAGTTTACTAGACGATCAGATTGATAAATAAGTCCTTCATTGAATAAATCAACGAAGAATTTTTTTACTGCCTTATTAGGGATTTCATCCAGAGTAAAAGTAGAATAGTCCCAGTCACAAGACACACCCATTTTTTTCTGTTGCGAGACAATTTCACTACCGTATTCTTCTTTCCATGCCCAAATTCGTTTTACGAATTCTTCACGGCCTAAGTCATGACGATTTTTCTTTTCTTGTTTCCAGACAAGCTTTTCAACCACTGATTGAGTAGAGATTCCAGCATGGTCCGTCCCTGGAATCCAGAGAGTCTCAAAGCCTTTCATTCGCTTATAACGAGTAAGAGTATCCATCGTGGTAGCATTTAATGCATGCCCCATATGTAGCTTACCGGTAACGTTAGGGGGTGGCATGATCATGGTGAATGTTTGATTCTGTTTACCCTTCTTAGGCTTAAACGACTGAGCATCCATCCATCTCTGGTACCATTTATCTTCGATACCTTCGGGACTAAAAGTTTTTGGTAAATTATTTTCGATTTCCATTATCGGGACCCTTTGATCATTTCAATTATCTTGTCCATATTGTTAAGGCTCAATTTATGGACTTCTTTAGTTTTTAAATTTTTAAACTGGAGTTCACTGGCAATTTCTTCAGCATTCATCATGACGACGAAGGTTGGTTGTTTTTTGTCAGTATAGGAAAAGATCTTCTTGGGTTTTGCTTCGCCCAGAAAAACTTCCACTTTTATTTGTTTGCTACGTAGGTGCTGGGCCAATGCCAAGACATGTGCTTCAGAAGTCTCATCAGTATGAGCAATTAGAATATCGATATTTTGTTTTGAAAGATCTGGTAGCAACTGATGGGTTTTTAGAAAATCTGTCAGTGTTACTTCACCCATACCAAAACCGACTCCTGGCAGTGGTTGCTCACCAAATATAGCTAATAGATTTGCGAAAGCACCGCCACCCGCAACTGCTCTACGGTTCTCAGGATGTTTATCGAAGATTTCAAACACCACGCCGGTATAATAATCCAAACCTCTAACAATTGTTGGGTCAAATTTAACGAACTCGTCCAGTCCAAGAGTTTCCAGACGTCCTAAAAAAGCCGGGAGAGTACTTTGGGAATGGGTCAGCCATTCTTTTACCTCTGTAAAAGATTTGGTATTTAAATATTTTTGAAAGACAGTTACTTTTTGTGCGTCCTGAAGAATGACGAGTGCTTCTTCTAACACTTTCTCCATAGGGATTTTAGTCGATTTATCAACCAGCCTATATAACCTTGTCTTTTGACCATCATCACAACTTAAAACTTCAGTGAAAACACTATCTACAAAACGACGATCATTGATCAGAATTTCAAAATGCGAGCTGTTAGCGCCAAACGATTGCATGATCGCCACAGCGACTTGAATAATCTCAATTTCGCCCAGACCTTCCGGTGCTCCAAAAATATCTGCATTGTACTGCCAGAACTCTCGGAGTCTTCCTTTCTGTGGTTTTTCATATCGCATTAAATTAGGGAAAGAATACCAGCGAAGAGGTTTGGCCACTTCACGATGAACTTGCGCTACCATTCTTGCTACTGTCGGAGTCATCTCGGGACGAATCGCAACTTCACGGTCACCACGATCGATAAATTTATAAACCTGATCATTGATTAGTTCTTCGCCAGACTTTGCACGGTACAGATCAAGTTCTTCCACCATCGGACCGTCATATGGTTCGTAGGCATAGAGTTCAGAGACTTCGGCCATTTTGGAAAAAATATAATTGCGAAGGCGCATCTGTTCGGGAAAAAAATCTCGTGTACCTTTGTAGGGAGATTTTGAGAGGGCCATGAGAGTCCTTTTGATGGAATGAGAAGCAGGAAGAGTATACAAAAAATGGCCCTAAAAAGGTACTACTTGGGCGTAGCATTATGGCTCTTTTGGGGCTTCTTCGGTCTTATTTTCAAGTTCTTTTGCGAGATCGTCGCTGACAGAGCTCATATCAAGGGGTGTAACTTTCTCCATTTGAACATCTGCTTCAGCTTTTTCTACTTTGGACTGCTCAGACAAAGTCAGTGGCATTTTATCGTTTTGCATTCTTTTAATGTCTTCAGGCTTGAGGTCGATGAGTTTTTGGGGAATATTTATGATTGTTGTCTGAGTATCTCCAGACGAAGTAGAAGCATACCTCTTAAATAAAATGGATCGGTCGTTGATTCTTTCAAGAACTGACCAAGAGACCTCCATGGCAAGTTTGTTAAATTTCGCAGCGTCCAGACTATCCATCCTATCGATCCATGGATAAAGATACTGCAAATAGCGCTGGAATCTTACAGCATCCGTTCTTTTTGTTCCCTGAAAGAGAACCGGATTGAAGCTCGTCGTAGTAATTAGGCCCATCTTCTTTCTATGATTCAATTCAGCTAAAATTGAGTTCCAGATCCATTTGGAAAAAGAATTTAAGTAAGCCTTCTTAGAATTGAAATCATCTTCTAGACGGGTAATAAGAAGGGTATTCATATCAAACTGGCGAACTTTATCAAACTTGTGCTCTAGAGTTCCCTTAATTACCTCGGTCTTCATAAGCATGAAAATATGCTCTTTTTGTAAAAGACCAAGATTGTCATTTAAGTCTTTGGCCAACCCAATCATGCGTAATTTTTCAGAAGGAGCGGTAATGCTTTGTTTCATGGAATTAAAGAGTAGATTAAATTCCAAGGGAACGCGGTCATTAATGGCAGCGAAATCTTTATCAAATGCAAAGCTATTGAAACCAAATAGTAGAAAAAATATTGCACTAAATATCAAGTGGCAACTCCTCATCTTTAAGAGGCGATTTTAAATTATCATCAGTTAAATTTGCAGGTCCCTCTAAAACATAAAAGTCTCCGCGGAAAGGAATAAGTATTCTGCTATCCATAGAGAGAAGTTGAGTTGCCGTTTCAAGGTCAGTCATCGTCTGTATCTGAGTTGTTTTGAGATCAAGCTTAACCACCTCTGTCTTTTTAGAGTTGATTCTTTTTAAGTGAGACATTGTTTTAATAAAATAAATTGAAGTCTCTAGACAAATCATATTGCCCAAATCTGAATCAGTGGAGCTGTAAACGGTGTTAAAACCCGCAAGATTAGTTGATCCAGAGACTTTAATCTGAAGAATCTTACTGCTGCGAGCGATATCATCATAAGGGAATTCACCAATAGCAACATAGCCCTTATTTTGACAAAGTTCAAACCGAGTCCCGTTTTGACTACTCTTATAAAGGATATTACTTTTTTGTGTAATAAGGTTGTACTGAACCAGGGCCATATAACCCTTCTCATTTACATCAGTATAAATAATTGTATCTTCAGTAATCATTTCGACTTCAGGGAGAAAATAAGGGGATATCTTTGGCGATAATTTAATTTGAAATAATTTCTGAGTTATAATGTTTTGAATAGAAATTATTTTAGTTATGGCGTCATAGTAGCTTATCCATTCATCTTCCAGATGCAGTTTTGAATTACGACCCAGACCAATTTCTTTTGTTTGTGTTTTTCCCCAATCAATAACGAGGATTTGATGGTTTTTAATCAGGTTTAATTCTTTCTGACTATTAGGTATAATTTCTATTGAAAGACGTTGTTTGAAACGAGAATCTTTTATAGTGAAATCACTCTGGGCATTATCTGAAATAAAATCAACACTCCTAAAACTACTTACAAGACCCAAAACTCCTGGACGTTTTTGAATATAAGCATAACGGCCATCAAGCGTAATGAAACGAATTGAATCTGTAGAATGCTTTGTAAGGAACCTTGGGAGTTCTTTTGCAAAGATATTTAGCGAAAAAATGATTAAACTAATCCAAACCATACAGCGTCCATAGTCTTAAGGGATGAGAATGCTGATAACTCTTAACAGCAGAATAGATAAGGCTCCAGCTAATTAAGCGTGGTGCCTGAAGTGAATCTACCGCACTTCTTGTTACGAAAGAGGTCTTGTCATTTTCTCTGATAATTCCATCAATAATAAAAGGAAGAGGGGTACATTGATTAAAGGCATGTGTTTTAAAGAATGAGGGCAGTAGGTCTTCAGCGCATCCTACACCATGTATGATTCCTTTTTTGCTTTTCTTAAAGAATGAAACAATGGATCCAACATTGTTCATGATTCTACCATTTTGACGATAGTCGTGGGTCAAAATATAGTGCTGTGAGAATCTTTCCTGAACTACGTTAGTAGGGAAATAGTCAAGAGCGACACTATTTTTAAATCGAATAAAATCAATCACGCGATCGTTATAAAGAATTTTATGCTTACATTCTGAAACAAAACATTTGTTTCTCTCATAGATTATGTAGCAGCCGGATTTATATTGAAGCAAGAGGGAATTGTAGTCTTCCGAATCAACCATATCGCACTTTAATAATTGATCCGCTCCACGAGTTCTTTTCAATATCTCGGAAACAACAACCGTGTATGATTCTGGAATAGTGCCATATCCACCAAAAAATGTTTTGTAGCACACTTCTTTGTCAGAGAGCCTGTCATCAAAACAAGCCTCAAGTTTCCAATTTTCATCATTATTAAAGCGTTTATTAAAATCAAACGTCACAGCACTCGAAATAACTGAGCAAGGCCCGGTATTGGGAGCAATCGTGTCCTTGCTTATATTAAGCAAGATTCGACCCATATTTGTAACAGCGTTCTGGTCACTTGATGATGGACAGTCTTTGTAGTCTGCTCGAAGAGATGAAAAATTTAAAGCGGTTGCCAACGTGTCACACTGGGGAGCAGGCACTAGTCCCTGATTTCTTCCGCCGGGATAGAGACAAAGATCATTTTCTTTACGGATTTTAGAAACACATTGTTTAATTTGAAGATTACTTAAAGTTGGTGAATCAATAACTTTTGTACAAATGTCTTCGAGATATATTTTATTTTCAGCACCACTTGCGACTTTGGCCCAGAAAGACACATTTAAAAAGTCCTCGCAAAACGTTTCTTCGCTGTCCATGTTTTCACACAGGTTTTCTAGATAATCTTTCTGATTAACATTTAATTTTTTTTCAATTATTCCAGATACAACCTTTCTTTGTGCAAGGTCCAATGCTTCTCCTCCACCATTTCGCGCTTCTTTCATATATTCATGAAGCTTACAAAAGTAAGGGGTCTTTGGATTGTTCAACCAATCAACATAAATATTATGACATTGATCTTTTCCAGTAGGGGCTTCAAAGTTTTCATCTTTAATTGTTTTATCTAGATTCTTCACCTGGAATTGGTCAATCAGCTTTGTTGTTTCAGGACAATCACGACTAACGACCTTACTAAGGAAGTCTTTTTTTAATAAAATTCCCGATCCAAGCTCTTTGTCTTTATTTACGTAAGTAATAAAAACATTTTTCAGCTTACCTTGGGAATTTCTAAGGAGATCATTAATTATTGCATTATAGAACTGACACTTATTACTTGAGGCGAGTCTTATGTATCCCGGATCTGAATGAAGGATTATCGAGTTTAAGTAGTCAGGATCAACATCTAGAGAGGACACCGTACTTAAGTCATTCCCTGCCTTATCATTTTTGCTTAGGAGATCGCTTTTTTTTGTATATTTTGTCGTATCAATTTGAATCAGCTTTTCAAGACTTTCAATAATGCCAGGATACTCAACTGACGGTGGAGTTGGGATTGGGGTTGTTTGCGAATAGACAACAAAAGAAAAGCACAGCCCTATTAGAGCTGTGCCTAGCTTATTATAATGCTGATTTGGCCAAAATGGAGGCAACGTCTTCAATTTGAAGTTCCTCAGTTTGTTTTACTGATCCCTTAGAGGAATTAAAGTTAATCATACAGAACGAGCACGATGTTGCAAGTTTCTCGACCTTAGTTTCTCCAATTTGCTCTAGACGATTATGAGCAAGGTGATGACCTTCAGGTAGTTCGTACCACATATTACCACCGCCCATTCCGCAACACAGGGCTTTGTCTTTATTTGCCTTCATTTCTTTTAGTTTTATACCAGGAATTGAAGTCAGGATGTCACGAGGAGCGTTGTACTCACCATGGTGGCGTCCCAAATAACAAGGATCGTGAAAAGTGAGCTCACTGGCGACTTCTTTCAGCGCTTTAAGCTTACCTGATCTTAAAAGATCAGAAAGTAATTCAGTATGGTGAACAGTTTCAAAAATGCCATCTTCAAACTTGGCGTACTCTTTTCCAATGGTATGCAAGCAGTGTGGACAATGAGTAACAACTTTATCGAAAGTGTATTGTCTCATGTTGGCGATATTTTCAATGGCTATCTCATAGAATGAATACTCATCACCAAAGCGTCTAACAGGGTCGCCATTGCATTTTTCAGTTTTACCCATTACCGCAAAACTTACGCCTGCTTTTGTTAGAAGGGCAATAGTGTCACGTACAACTTTTTGGTTGGATCCATCATACGATCCAGCACATCCTACATAGTAGAGGTAATCAACTTTCTTACCAGCTTCGATAACTGGAACCTCTAGTCCATCGGCCCATTTAAAGCGGTCATCCTGAGAAATTCCCCAAGGGTTACCATTCTTTTTAATTTTATTCGTTGCATCGGCAGCAGCTGGTGGAAGATCACCTAGTGTTAGAGCTTTATAGCGTTTTAGGTCCATAATTAATTGAACATGTTCAATGTTGGCCGGACACTCTTCCATACAAGCGCCGCAAGTCGTACATGAATCAAGTTCATTTGAAGCATAAAGAGGGTTTTCCCAAAGATTTATATCTTCGCCTTTAACTTTTGCTTCAAGAGGTTGATTGAAAAGCGTGTCACGCATTTTGGTGATTATAAGTTTTGGATCAAGAGGCTTGTCAGCAAGGTTAGCAGGGCAAACTTCAGTACATCGCCCACATTCCACACAGGCCAAAGTATCTAGACGCGCTTTCATAGATAGTTCAGAGACTTTGCCTAAACCAAAAGTTTCAGCATTTTCGTTGGTAAAATCCATAGGATTTAAAACGGCGCCTCTGCGAGCAGGGGTAATGAGTGCATTAAATGGTAAAACGATTATGTGGAAAAATTTTGAATGAGATAAACTCGCTACAAAAGCCATGGTATTTAACATATGGAACAGCCATAGGCCCTGGTAACTTAATCTCCACGCATTTTCTGGCAAATGAAATGAGCTAAAAATAGTTGCGAGAGAATAACCAAGTGGTGACCATGCCTTTTCAATGACTGGAAAATCATTGGCCATGATCCTGATACCTTCGAGAAAAAAGCCAACTAAGACTAATATTGCTAGCATGGCATACATGAATTTTTCTTGATTCGGTTTGGTGGCAGCTAGATATTTTGATTTTTTTACATATCTTCTGTAATAGGCCAATGCAATCCCAAGTAACACAAAAAATCCACCAACGTCGGCAATTAGTGACACTATTTTATATGCCGTACCGGTGAAGATTTTAAAGGGAGTATCAAACTGGATGGCAACGAATTCTGTCGCAATGAAAAGAGTCACAAATCCATAAAAGAGCATGGAGTGATAGATTCCAACATATAGTTTGCGAGTAACTTTCCCTTGAAAGAAAATGGTTTTTAATAAATTTTCGAAGTTAAGATTTTTAGGTAGCAGTTGCTTAGGATTTTTTCCCTGAGTCACAAACTTATATTTTTCAACTAGCCCCATCGCGAAGACTACTGAGCCAGCGGCCAAGGCCAAATACATCGTCACTTTCATCCAAAAAGGAATGTTCCACATGATTTCACGACTAACTTCCACTGCGACGTCCATATGCCCTCCTGAATCACGCTATGTATCATTTTTATAACAAATGACTCTAAGACATTTATCTAAAATTGTTTATAATCAGATTAATATTTTATCTGGCGGATGGCACGATGGATAGTTCTTTCCTTACTTGGCTCCACATCACTTTGGGCCTTTTTGCATGTTTATTATTTCTTAAAATGATTATTCAGTTTGGATTACCAAACCATCCTGCACGTTTTATCAGTTACATTGTGGGACTATGTATTAGCGCTTACTTCATTGGTTCTGCGCTTAATGATTTGAATTTAATTGGCCCATGGAACTGGATGAAATGGCGCTCACTGCCACTGGTTGCTGGAGGCCTGTGTTTGCTTTTTCAAACTATCATGCTGGCGGGTAACTTTAGTATAATTCAGCAAAAAGTCGTCTCAAGGCTTCCATTAATCGCGGCACTCTTGTGTTTCGCCTTCTTCCCATATTATGCTGATATGTTTTTTAGTTGGCTCTTAGTTATTGGCGGTCTATTCCTTCTTTTTTCAGTTCAAAAAGCTCGTTACCAGAAGCGGATCTACTTAAAAATGCTGCTTATTTTTTTGCTTCATCTGAGTTTTAATTATATCGATGTATATATGGTTTATGTAATAGGTCAGGTGCTTTTGTTTTTCGTCATTTTTTATGCCTTTATGTTTGAACATAGCTTTGGAATTGTAGCAATGGTGGATGATTTCAAAGATTCCCTTGAAGGAGATCGTAAATGAAGTGGTTATTAATATTCCTCATTATTTCTGGCTGTGCACAGGTTACCAGTTTAAATATGCAGCAACATGAATTTGGAGTTCTGCCGACAAAAATTATTTGGTTTCAAATCGCAGGACTTGAGGAAGAACAGTTAGCAATGTTGCGATTTCAATATGCTGGTGAAAGGAAGACAGCTTTTGAGGAAAGTAACTGCCTTGGAAAAAGCTGGAATTATAATCTCTACAACCTTCGCAATTCTGCTGAAGCAAGTTTTCTTTCACAGTTAACGGGCAAGAAAAATATAAAAATGACCTGCGAAGATACAGATCTTCGCCCTGTTTGGAACTATCTTAGCGGAAATGGTTACAATACCGGAATTTTTGAAATAGAAGCTTCTAAAGCCCAGTCATTACTTTCCTTCAATGAATGTGGTGAAAAAGGGGTCTCATTTTTAAGTTCGCTTTACTTATGGCTGAGAAAAGAACCAGTGGCCGGAGCTGCTACCTTTCATTATCGTAATGCCATTTCTCTTGTGCCTAATCAGATTACGTATGATCAAACATGCGATAAATTGTCTTGTGCTTCAACAATTACAGATGATTTTAAGGGACTCTATCAAGCCTTTAGAAAGGTTTCATCTAAGCATTTAATGATTATCCGGGATTTTAGTTACCTTGCTGCCTTAGATAAAAAAGACTTTATGAAGGCGCGATCAATTTTAAGTGATCTTGAGCGATCACTTGCTGAGGCAATTGCAAATACTAAAAATTCAACAGACCGTTTGGTACTAGTAACCTCTGGAGATTCTCGTTTCGTTGATATGCCAGATCAGGGCAAGCAGTGGTTTGAATTTGAAAAAAATGGGGTAAATCCTCAGGTTAAACGAACAAAATTAACCAACCTCGTGCTGGCAACTGGTGCTAGGTCTGAAAACTTTTGCGGTATTTATGATGACTCTCAGGTCTTCGAGAGACTTCTCAGTGGCCCTAAACAACTAGGATTAGAATTAAAGTTCATTAACCCTTTCAAGTAGTTGAAATTAAAAGGCATAGAGAGGCTTTAGACGCTAAGTGTAATCTTTATACCCGAAGCCTGTCCGCAAGCCAGAGCTGATATTATTTCTCCAATGAAGTTTTCCTTAGCTACCCTTTTATTAGTTGCTTGCCTGGGCGTGTCTGCTCAGTCTGTTTTTATCCCAGAAAATGGGTCGTACCGCTACGAACTTAAAGACATAGTTGAAAAGTTTAGAGCTCAAAACATTACGTATATAAGTTTAGATAATGAGCATAGCGAGGTTCTGCTATATAAGCTCGACTCAAAAAGAAACGAGTACCAGATAAAGAATTGGTTTCAATATGACTGGTACCTTATGCAGGACTGGTTCCGATTAGATACCGACTCCTTTATAAAAACTCAAAATGAAAAAACTTTTAACGACGCCAAAAGAAAACAGTACTCAACATTTTCCTTTGATCTAAAAAGATACTTTCATAACAAAACAGTCCCGGCACTAAAGGAATGGGGTGGGCTAACTCATCCTCCGGTCAAGACTCTGAATCTTCCCCTTGAACGATATGATTCCCATTTTGCTCCCATCGATTACGCACAAATCACTAGCCCATACTTCGAACCAAGTCTGCAAGAAGAAATTGATATTGCTTCAAGGTCAGAATTATCATTCGGAAATAAAGTATTCCCGCTAACAGATAACGAAGCTTATTTGAAAAAAAAGCAGTTAATTGAAAATGCAAAAGAGTCTATTCTTATCTCCTCGCTCGTCTTTGTTTGTGATAAAAGCGGAAGAGAAATCACTGACCTATTGATAAAAAAACATCTTGATGGCCTAGACGTTAAAGTCATAACAGATGCGATGATTAATAAGACTCTAGGAAATCTTGATTGTCCTCGTTTAATGCAAGCGGCTGGAATTGAAGTTGTATTAACGAAGGATTTTTTTAAACATAAAAGAAATGCAATTTATCATTCTAAGACTTTGATAACTGATTTCACTGAAGCCGTTGCGGGGGGACAGAACATGGTAGACGCAGACAATCTGTCTCGTGGAACCGATTTTATGAATAGGGATGTCGATCTCTATATGAAAGGTCCTATGGTTAGTGATGTTGCTCTTCAATTTATTGAAAACTGGGAATATCAATCAACTTTAAACAAAAAGATTGTTCCGCTTAATCAATTTAAAGAAATAATTAAAAATAAAATGGCCTCAGAAAAGAGCCTTGGACTGAGAGGAAAGGATTTTTACACAAAAATTCTTGGTGATACTAAAACAAGAATGAGCGGAGTTTGTCGCTTTATCAAGCAGGCCCCATACGAAGATCGCCATACTATTGGTAAAGCGTACTTGAAAATTTTGGAAAACGTTCAAAATCACCTTGTAATAACTGATCCTATGAAGTCTGACAGTTACGTTTCAAAGCGCACCGATACACGTTTTATAGGCTGGTTCGATAACTACGAAATGTTTAATGCATTACATACAAGCGTTCAAAATTTGGCCAAAAAAGGCATGAGCCTAGACTACATTACAACTAATATCAATATGGCCGGCAACGAGCATGTTGCAATGATGAATGAGAAAATACGTAACCAACTTTCCGATAATAAAAAGCTTCGAGCTGATTGGTCATTTTTACAAATAGGCCTTGTTAATAATTATTTTGGAAAGCCTCACTACGAGAATCTAATGAAAGATTGGATGCCATTTAATAATGTCCATATTTGGACGCATATGAGCTTTTTGCACTCTAAAATCTTTTACTTTGATCGAATTCTTGCTTCGGTAGGAAGTTATAATTTTCATCACAACTCAACAGATCATGCCTATGAATCGACTTCAATTTGTCTTGATGAAAATTTAAATAGGGAACTTGATAAGATACTCGTTATGGACATGGCCAATTCAATTCCACTCATTTTTTCAGGCTCGTCTTCGAACTAACTTCCCAGAACATCAGCTTTAGAGACATGGTATTCTTTACGGCAATAATCACACTTAATTTCGAGACTATCTTTACCTTCAAACAAGTGATCGATGTCATGTGAATAAAGTCCCCTTAGGTTCAGTACCATGCGTTCATGCGAGCACGGACAGAAGAGCGAAATTTGACGGGACCCAAGGTAAGCAAGCCCGTGATCTTCAAACTTTGTAACGATTTTCTCGATATCATCTGAAGCCATTTCAAAAACATCATGGAAAAATTGCAGGTTTTTTTGGATATACTCTTTGCGAGAAACAGTTTCATCAACCAGGAGATTACCATTAAGAGGAGGAAGTTTCGACACAAGGATCGATTGGTCACTTTGCTTGCCAACAATGACTTCCGAATTGGTCTGATACGATTCAGTTAGTATCTGGTTCATAATATCTTCTGAATGAACGTCTTTTAGCTCAAGCATAGATGTATAAGGAGTCGCAGAACTCGAAATTTTAGAAATTCGGACCTTGCCTGTAATCTTATTAGGAAATAGGTTAAAATTTTCGGGCAAAAGAAGAGTTCTGGTGTGTCCTGCGCTATTGGTTTCAATTTTTAGACGGAAATAGGGTTCTTCGGAATCAATGTAAATTCCCAGATTTTCACCTGGTTTCAAAAAAAAGACTATGGGCATGATACCTAACAGAGTGTCTCGGAAATAAGCAAATCCATTACCTTGCATCGGATGTAAAAGAACTAGATCATGAATGAGTTTTTGACCCTCAAGAAAATGCAGGTTCACCCCATTTTTATGATCGAGAAAACTGTATAAACGACTAATTGCCAGCATGCGAACTCCAATGATTTCATCTTTTATATTACAACTAACCTTTTTTGTTAATCTTTCTCTTTTGGAGAGGTAGAATCTTAGCATCATGATGCAGATCGTTTATTTCTCCAGAAAAAGTCAGTTTTTATCTGAAATGCATGATATTTCTGGCGAAAAAATTTATATCACTCCAAGCCCGGCAAAAGCTGATGGCCTACGTACGCTGCTTTTAGAGAATGCTTCTTCTGACGTTGTTACTATCGCAAAGTTTACTTCAGAGTTAGTTAAGCATCTTTGGGAAGGTAGTGACCCCCCGGAAGTCAAAAGAAAAGCTGATCTTCTACTCATCTTTGGAATACTCAAAAATAAATACCTCCCAGAGTTGGGCTATGAACAGTTCATTCAGGCTTATAACTTATTTTCAGATCTTAGAAGTTTTACCCTGAATGAGGATACTCTAAGTACGGTAATGGAAGAGCAGTCACCGGACGTGCGAAAAGCGGTCGAGCTTTTTTGGCGATTACTGGAAGTTACTGGATATCTGGATGAGCATGGTGCCTATCAAAAAATATCAGAGGCCTTACGTTCTTTTGAAGAAAAAGAAGAGCTTAAAAAAACCTACATCTTCTGGGGTTTTCAACATCTAAATGGTCAGCAAGTGGATCTATTAAAGGCGTTGAGTATTCGCTATGAAGTGATTATTCCCTTCCCGTTAGTGCTTAAAGAGAAACTAAAAAAATCGGATTGGTTGAGCTGGCTTCGTGAATCAAGAGTGAAGGAAAGGGATCTGACGATCATCCCCCAAGAGCCTCAGGCTTCTTGGATCAAATTGAATTCGCGTGAAATTGCGATGAATTTAAAAAATATTTTGAAACCGCGAGATCAGATTGTTCTGGGTGTTTCCAAACTTTCTCCAATGCATATGGATATTGTGCCATCAAAAGGTGTGCTTTATAAAATTCCGCATCAGTTGATTCAAACTGAGCTGCAGGAACTAAGTTATGAAGTGAAGACCTCCATGAAAGGGAATGAATTATTTTCAGGCTTGGAAAGTTTCCTCACTGAGAAGAGGAAAGAAATTCTCAAGTCTCTCTCAACCAAAGTCGCATTTAAAAATCTAAAGGCACTTGAACTTTACCAGGATGCGATAACCTCAATCCGTGAATTAACAGATGAAGAAATAAAGGTTGATCGTTTTTTTCTTAAGCTACTCTACGAAGTAGTGGCCTTGAATCAACCTCGAACCTCTTATGTTCCGATTTCTGCAAAGGAACTCAATATTGATCTTAAAGATATGTCATCGCTGGAAGATGTAAAAAGAGACCGGAGAGTTATTCTTTGCGTGGATGACCGTTTTGATGAAATCCAAAGTTTGGGTCAAAATTATACAGAGACTATTCAGAAGGCGCTCTCAGTTCTTGGCCCTTTGAAGAGAAGTGAACTGGAGCTTTTATTCAAACAGTGGGAATTTCATGATCTCTTTTCACAGGCAGAAGTTCAGGTCCTGATGTCGGAGTCTACGCTGAAGCACAGCTTAATTTGGAAAAGGCTATTTTCTGACGTGAAGCTTATTGATACAGAAAATAAAACTCACCAGAATGAACGATCAATTGTGGATCATCTGGAAAAATCCGAAAAATTTTCATTTTCGGGGTCTTTTTCGGCCAGCAAATTCCAGACCTATCAAGATTGTCCGCGAAAATTCTATTTTAACTACGTCGATAAAATTTTTCCACATATTTCACTTCATAATGATTTTGATTCTTTAATTGCAGGAAGCATTTCTCATAAAATTATTGAGGTCTTTCATAAGACTCATTTAAGTGTTGAAGAGTTGCCGGCCTTAACGAAACAAATCATGCAGGAATTCATTCAGGAAGAAAAGCTAAGCTTGTCCCAAGAAAAACTTCTCAAGCATGAATTAGTTTTTAATCAACGCTCACTCAATGGGATTCAATTCCTAAAAAATATTGATGACTTGATTGGCTCACCTGTAACCTGGTCAATTGAAGAAGATTTTTCTTTTACAGATTTATATAAACTTAATGGTAAAATTGATTGTCTCGGCCGTCATGGAAATACCGTCTTCTTAATGGACTTTAAATCCACAAAATACGGTGCATCGTCAAATAAAGAAATAGAACAGTTTGATAGTCTTCAGCTGTGGGCCTATGCTAAAGCCGCTTCAAAAACTATTGATAATTTTGAACACAAGTCAGTTGTCCTAGGTTTCATCTCTCTAGATAATCCATCTGAATCTAATCTTCTCCTGACTGATCCTGAACTCTTTGAAAAGTTTAAGTCTGCTAAGATTTGTAAACAGCAGATTTTTAAAATACCTTTTCCGGAACTCTTTAAGTCGGCGCAGGAAAAGATGCTATCCCTCTCACTTGCTATCCAAACGGAGAAAGTTTATCCTGCTCGTCCCAGAAAGAGTGATGCCTGTACTTATTGTGAGCTCACCAAAGTTTGCATCAAAAGCGAGATAACTCATGAGTAGATCTCCTAACGCAGAACAGTTGCTAGCTATTGAACATCAGGGTGGGGTTTTACTTCGGGCTGGGGCCGGTTCAGGGAAAACCTTTGTCTTGGTTGAGCATATTGTTTATCTGACTAAATTTTGGATTAAAGAATTTAGCAAACATCCCAATTTGAATTTTGAAGACTACATTCGTCAAAAATATTCTCAGGTTGTAATGATGACTTTTACCAAAAAGGCTGCCGGTGAGATGAGCATTCGTCTGACGGAGAAGTTTTTGGATATCGTGGAAACCATTGAAGAACATCAGGAA
>CAMDQH010000043.1 GCA_945905815.1 Bacteriovorax stolpii
TTTTAGACGTTTAACTATGCTTGAAAGGCCTATATTGGGCAAGACGAAATCGTTATCTTAAGGATTAATTGTTCACTATACAAATAACGTTTCGTGAGTTATTTTTTTTATCTCATTTTTACGCTCTACTCCTAGGGATTTTCGATGGATGACACACAACGTATTGTGATGACTGGAATTGGATTAACTGCGCCTAACGGCAATAATCTGGAGCAATTTAGACAGAATCTTTTGGACTGCAAGTCTGGCGTAAGGCATGTTGATATTCGTTACATGGGCAAACAAGCAGCGGGTCTTTGTGATTTTGATGAATACAAATTCCAATCTAAAAAGTTACGTCGTCGCGGAACTCGAGCTGGAAGTATTTCTATTTATTGCGCCAATGAAGCCGTTAAGGATTCAGGTATCATTTGGGAGACAGTCGATAAATCAATGGTAGGCGTCTATATAGGTATTACTGAGCACGGTAATGTCGAAACAGAAAACGAAATTTTTGAAATGCACCAGAACAACCTTGATTGGAAACTCTGGTCTCCGCACCATAATCCTAGAACCGTTTCAAACTCACCAGCTGGTGAGGTGACTTTGAATTTAAATATCACTGGACCACATTACACTCTTGGTTCAGCTTGCGCTGGTGGAAATGTAGGAATCATCCAAGGTGTTCAACAGCTTCTTCTTGGAGAAGTTGATGTTGCTTTGGCCGGAGGAATTTCAGAGTCTCCGCAAACTTTTGGTATATTTGCTGCATTCGCTGCCCAGGGTGCGCTTGCTCATCACGAAGATCCAACGCTTGCTTCTAGGCCTCTCGATAAAAACCGAAATGGAATTGCTATTTCTGAAGGTGGATGTATTTATGTTTTAGAGCGTCTTTCAGATGCTAAAAAACGAAACGCTAAAATTTATGCTGAAATCGCCGGCTATGCTATCAATTCAGATGCGACAGATTTTGTTAATCCAAATAGTGAGCGTCAGGTTGAGTGCATGCACAAAGCAATTAAGAGAGCTGGACTAAAAGTTTCCGATATTGATCTCGTAAATATGCACGCTACTGGAACCGGCACCGGCGATATAAATGAGAGTAAAGCAGTTCGTGATGCCTTTGCAGATTCTGATAAGACTTATATTAATTTTACTAAAGGTCATATTGGTCACTGTATGGGAGCTGCTGGAGCTCTGGAGCTTGCTGGTAATATTCCAAGTTTCATAGATGGTGTCATTCACCCTGGAATGAATGTGGGCGAGCTTGATCCAGACTGTGTAATTAAAAATCTTGTTTTTAACGAGCCAAAGCTTGTTGGAAATATTAATTATATTCTTAACAACTCCTTTGGGATGTTAGGTATTAACTCAGCATTAATCATTAAAAAATATACTGTTTAAGGAGTATTGGGCCATGACTGCATCAAATGTTCGTCAAATTGTTTTAGACATTATTTCAGATATCGCTCCAGATGAGGACGTGACAGTTATTGATGATGCCAAGTCGCTTCGTGAGCAGCTTGATCTTGATTCAATGGATTTTCTAGATATCGTTATGGAGCTTCGTAAACGCCATAAAGTTGAAGTTCCTCAAGAAGATTATTCGAAACTTGCGACACTTGAATCTTGTGTTAGCTACCTTTCGCCTAAATTCGCATAACACCTTATGAAATATGATGCCATTGTCATCGGTGCCGGGATGTCAGGGCTTGCCGCCGGGATCCGTTTGGCAATGTTTGACAAGAAGGTCGTCATTTTAGAAAAGCACTCCATTTCTGGAGGGCTTAATTCCTATTACCAAAGACGAAATTTTGATCAGGGTGGAGTTCGCCAATTTGATGTTGGGCTGCACGCGCTGACTAATTTTATAAAAAAGGGCGAGAAGGGAAAACCATTCTCTAAACTTCTTAAGCAGCTTCGTCTTTCCTACGATGATTTTAAACTTTGCCCTCAAACACATTCCAGAATTTCATTTCCCGACGTTGAGTTAAAGTTTTCGAATGAATTCGATTTATTGATGACTGAAGTGTCGGAAAAATTTCCTAAGGAAATAGATAGCTTCGCTTTACTCGTAGAAAAAGTTAAAGGTTTTAATGAGCTAGACCTGTCTCTTGGTTATACTTCATCACGCGATACCTTAAAGAAAATCTTCAAAGATGATCTACTTATTGAAATGATTCTATGCCCGTTATTAATTTATGGATCTGCATGGGAAGATGACATGGACTTTGCCCAATTTGTCATAATGTTTAAGTCGCTTTATTTTGAGGGTTTTTCCCGTCCTGAGGGTGGGGTTAGGACAATCATTTCTCTATTATTAAAGCGATTAGAAGAGGTCGGGGGCGAGATTCGTTTTAAATCCAGTGTAACTTCCATTCTAACTAGTGAGATGGGTCAAGTCGTTGGTGTGGATCTAGGCGGAGAAATTCTTCATGCACCTATCATCCTCTCAAGCATCGGTTACCCGGAAACAGTAAGAATTACTCCTGCCTTGGAGAGTCTATCTTCACCTCGAGTAGGTGCAATGACTTTTCTTGAGAGTATTTTCATTTTTGATAAAAAAATCCCATTAGATCAGAATAATTCAACCATCGTTTTTTATAATAATGCAAAAAACTATTCCTATCGACCGGCCACAAATTTATATGACTCAACCTCAGCTGTCGTTTGCTTCCCTGATAATTATGAAGCTCAGAAAAATTCAGGAGAGGGAGTCATAAGAGTTACGTTCATGGCAAATTATGCGCACTGGAAAGAATTGGATCGCGAAGAATATGATCTAAAAAAAGAACAAGTCGGGGAGTCGGCCTTAAAATTAATTAAAACAATGGTACCTCGTTTTGATGGAAAGGTTTTGTTTAAGGATATTTTTTCTCCTTTAACTATTGAACGTTATACATGGCATTTAAATGGAACCGTCTATGGATCAATTGATAAAACCCGTGATGGTACAACAAAAGTTGCGGGACTATTTATTATTGGAACTGATCAAGGTTTTTTAGGAATTATAGGCTCAATCTTGTCCGGCATTTCCATGGCCAATTTACACGGTCTGATGGGAGCAAAACATGAGGTTTAATCATTTAAGACTTCATTCCTATGCCTACGTTGAGCCAGAATTATTTTTAACTTCTGATGATATTGAAAATGAGCTAAGCGCTCTTTATGAGCGAGCAGGTCTTCCGGCCGGAAGACTTGAACTTCAAACAGGCATTAAGAGGCGTGGATTCTGGAAAAAAGGAACTCCGCCAAGTACTATCGCTTCTCAAGCGGCAGAGAAGATTTTAAAATCTTTCCCTCGGGAAAAAATAGATCTACTTCTACATGCTTCAGTCTGCCGCGATTTTTTGGAACCGGCGACTGCTGCCAAAGTTCATTTTAATTTAAAACTTTCACCTCATTGTATGATTTCTGATCTATCAAATGCTTGCTTGGGTGTTCTTTCGAGTATTCTTTTGGCAGGACAAATGATTGAAAGCGGCGTAATTAAAACGGCGCTAATTGTATCCGGTGAAAACTCTGGTCCCCTACTTGAAGAGACGATTGAATATCTTAAAAATGATCCTACGATGGACCGCAAACGGATAAAACCGTTTATAGCTTCTCTTACTATTGGTTCTGCTGGCGTCGCTTTTCTTCTTACACACGATAGTCTCGCTCCACATTGTCCTAAAATCTTAGGCGGCTCATCCTTAACTGATTCCTCTTCCGTTGAGCTTTGTCAGGGTGACGGTTCGACTCAAGGTCTTATGATGGCGACAGACTCTGAGGCCCTTTTAAAGGCCGGAGTAAAGCTTTCTAAAGAAAATTGGGAAAAGTGTCTCGGCGTTTTGAATTGGACAAATGGTGATGTTAATAAAATTATTCCCCATCAGGTTGGTGTTGCTCATCGTCTTGCGATGTTGACACAGCTTGGACTTCCTTTGGATCGTGATTTTCAAACTTTTGAAATGTTTGGCAATACAGGTTCAGCTGCTCTGCCTTTAACTTTTATTAAGGCGAGTGAGGCCAGTTTTTTTAGGCCTCATGATAAGATTGCTCTTCTTGGAATTGGCAGCGGACTTACCAGTACTATGCTGGGAATGGAATGGACTTAATGAATGATATAAAAAATAAGATCAAAGAACTTGGACTTGAGAGTGTATATCCTTTTCGTTCTCAGTTTTTGCAGCTGGGAAATAATAACTTACATTATGTAGATGAAGGTCAAGGTCAGCCAATCCTCATGCTTCATGGGAATCCTACGTGGTCATTTTATTATCGCAATTTGATACAGACTTTTAAGCCTAAATTCAGGACAGTTGTCCCTGACCATATAGGTTGTGGAATGTCGGATAAACCCCAAGAGTATGAGTACACTCTTGAAAATCACATCCAGAATACTTACCAATTGATTCGATTTTTGGATTTGAAAAAAATTATTCTCATTGTTCACGATTGGGGTGGTGCCATCGGGTTTGGTTTGGTTACTCGCTACCCAGAGCTTTTTGATAAAATTGTTATTTTGAATACGGCTGCCTATCCAAGCCATCATATTCCACAAAGGATCAATCTTCTTCGTCAGGGCAAGTTTGGTGAGTGGCTAACACGGAAACTTAATCTCTTTGCCTGGCCTGCAACTTTCATGACAACGACAAAGCCACTACCTAAAGCGATTAAGCAAGGCTACCTCTTGCCTTATGATTCATGGGATAATCGTGTTGCGGTTGCGCGTTTTGTGCAAGACATACCGATGGATAAAAGTCATCCCACTTTTAAAACTCTTAGTGAGATTGAAGAGAAGCTTAAAAGCCTCAAGCATCCCAAGCTCATTCTTTGGGGTGGAAAAGATTTTTGTTTTAATCAGATTTTTTTTGAAAAATGGGTCAATATTTATCCTGATGCTGATGCTCACTGGTATGCTAAGGCCGGCCATTATGTGTTAGAAGATGCCTTAGAAGATATAAGTCTCAAAATCTGGGAATTCATAAAATAATATGAATATCGCTGAACGCATTGTTAGAACTTCGAAAAGAATCCCTGATAAAAAATCGGTCGTCTTTTCAGAGCGGCAATCTGATGGCTCATATCATTATCCCTTTTATACCTTTAAACAATTTGAAGAAAGATCCAATCAGTTCGCCCACAAACTAACCGAAGCGGGCATTAGACCTGGGATGCGGACTCTTTTGTTTGTGAAACCATGTCTGGATTTTTCCATTATTACCTTTGCTCTTTTTAAAATTGGCGCAGTTCCCGTTCTCATTGATCCGGGAATGGGGATAAAAAATCTTCTTTTAAGTATCAAACAAGTTAAACCTGAAGCGATGGTTTCCATTGGTTTAGTTCACTGGATAAGACGTTTAAAACCTTCATCCTTTGAAAATGTAAAAGTGAAAGTCTCTCTTGATAAAGTGGGCTTCAGCACTAACTACATTTATGAAGGTCTAGATAAAGCTGACAAATCATTTCCTGTTTATCCCGCCAAAGACGAGGATTACTCAGCAATACTATTTACTTCCGGTGGAACAGGCATACCAAAAGGTGTTCTTTATAATCATGGTATTTTGAACGCACAAACAGATGCTCTTCAGAATATGTTTTCGCTGGACGAAACTCAAAGTGATCTTCCTGGATTTCCACTTTTTGCTTTGTTTACTTTGGCGATGGGGATGACCTCTGTTGTTCCTGATATGGATCCAACTAAACCTGCAAAGTGCGACCCAGCAAAACTGGTACAAAATATTCAAGATAATCACATAACATTTGTCGCTGGATCTCCTTCGATTTGGGAGAAAGTAGGGAAGTACTGTCTTGCTCATAAAATTAAACTTCCCTCTATAAAACAGGTCGTCATGTTCGGAGCACCCGTTCGCTCTGAAATTCATGAGATGTATAAAAAGATTTTAGGCAATGGCGATACCTATACTCCTTATGGGGCCACTGAATCGCTTCCAATCTCATTAATTTCGGGCTCTGAAATCTTAGGATCTAAATCTGAGAAAACTAAGCGTGGCGATGGAACTTGCATCGGAATGGCCGTTCCAGGCATTGAAATAAAGATCATAAAAGCTTCGGATATTCCTGAGGCTGAATTATTAGAACTAGGACCTGAAGATATCGGTGAAATTGTAGTCTCAGGGCTTCAAGTGACTCCCGCTTATTTTGAAATGCCCTTGGAAAATGAGAAAGCTAAAATCATTGAGAATGGCAAAATCTGGCACCGAGTTGGTGATATTGGATACCTTGATCGTGATCAGAATTTATGGTTTTTAGGTCGTAAAACTCATAGAGTAAAAGTTGACGATACGACGACTCATTATTCTATTCGCGTTGAGGCAATTTTTAATCAGCACCCGGTCATTAAGCGCACTGCACTCATTCAAATATTCAGAGATGGCCATATCACACCGGCCCTTGTCGTCGAGAGACTTGATGGCAATACTAAACTCACTGGTGCCTTTAAAGGTGAGTTAGAGGCCCTTGCACGCAGTTCTTTTCACACACAAATGATTCAAGATTTTTATCTGCATTCATCCTTCCCAGTGGATGTTAGGCATAATATCAAAATTGATAGATTAAAACTTTCAAAATGGGCACAAAAAAAAGAGTGATACATGTCTAAGCGATCTGGGTTTGTTGCTCAACGAATTATATACGTTCTCTTGTTGGTTGGTCTCAGTCTATATTTTATTTCACCATTTATTGTCCCAATAGTTCTGGCAGCTACAGTTGCACTCGTTCTGTTTCCCTTCCAGTTGAGGCTTGAGCATTTCAATTGGAAAAGATCAAGGGCCGCAGCAATCCTGACGACTTCTTTTACGATACTGATTTCAATCCCCTTTATCTTCTTTTTAACCAAGGGGACTTTTCTCATTATCGATCTCCTCGAGAAGTTTACTGTAGGGGAAAAAATTGAAAATCAGGGAATGCAGGATGTTTTATCGGTTCTTAGGCATGACATGATTGATAAGTTTCGCCATTATTTATCACGTTATCCATCCGCAAACTTCTTAACAGAAGAAAAAATAATTAGTTATCTTAAGAGCTCGAGTAATTTTATTCTTAATTTTTTTCAAACGATTGCGTCAAGAACGCCTTCCATTATTCTTTTTCTGTTGGTTATGATTCTTTTTACATTTTCGTTTCTTAATGGTGCAGGAGCAATTCGGAAATTTTTTCAGAGGTTTTTTGGCTTCAGTAATCAGAAAATGGATTTAATTGTAGGTCTGTTCTTAAGGGATGCTAGACAAGTATATATTTCCAATATTGTAACGGGCAGTGTGCAGTCCACGTTAGTCGCTACAAGCGTTTATTTTGTGACTAATGTAGATTGGTTTTTTGTTTTTTTCGTGACTCTTATTTGCTCTTTTGTACCAGTCGTTGGAGCAGCTCCAATGGCATTTCTTTTTGTGATCGTTTCTTTTTTTCAGGGCAATACCTCTGGTGCTATAATATTAGTCATCCTTGGAAGCTTTACCGGTCTCATTGATAATTTTCTGCGACCTTGGCTCGCTTCGTTTGGTGAGTCTAAAGCTCCTGCAGTTGTAAGTTTTGTGTTTGTGATAGGGGGAGCTTTAATGATGGGATTCCCTGGCCTATTTATTGGTCTTTTCGTAGCGGCAATTGCCTATGATACATTGCCCATATTTTGGGAACAAATGCCTGACTTCCTCTGCCTTGAAGGTAATTCCAAAGAAGAGAATGTTATTTCTAAAAATTAATTATTAATAAACGTTTTGATTTCTTCAATGGCCTGATCTCTCAGATCATCAGTTTCCTGAAGAATCTCATGATGTGCATTGGCAAAATGTATCTTTTTGCATTTGGAATTCTTCTCACAAAAAGTATTCTGTCTTTCTGGTTGAACAATTAAATCTAATCCAGATTGAAACATAAGAACTGGGATTTTAATTTTCTCCGCCAAAGTATCGATTTTTTTTGTGGTCTTAAGTGATTGGGCAACCCAGCGAGAAGTAGGTCCGCCTAGAGCAAGACTTGGCATTGTTGTGAAAAGTGCTTTTGCCATATTGAAGCGAGGCTCACTATGAGTCACTTCATTTTTTTCAAAAGTATCATCTGCTGGTATATAAGGTCCGCGATCGGGAGCATATTTTTTTCCTTGGCCGGCAAGAACTAAAATGTTGGTAAGTAGCCGTCCAATATTTTCCTTGTAAGGCCTGGTGTTAATCTCCATCATCGGACAAGAAAGCACTGCTTTTTTAAAGATTGGTTTTCCGTAGGCGAGATAAAGAGTTCCAATCGTTCCGCCCATTGAATGAGCAACAAGATAACGATCCTGACCTTCGGTTTCTGGAACCACGACTTCATCAAGCCATCCTGATAAGTCACGCGCGTAATCAACAAAATGTTCAACATAACCCTTTTGTGAATCAGTCAGAAGTCTTTCTGAGGCGCCTTGACCTTGATGGTCTAGAATGTAGATATTGGTCCTTTGAGCTCTCATGTCATAGATGAATTCCGCATATTTTATTGCCGGTTCAGTTCGCCCGGGTAGAAGCACAATCGTTTTCGTGTTTCGTGATCTAACGAATGAAAAGTAGTTAAGTTTAAGACCTTGAGAATTGATAAAGGTTCTTTGCTGACCAGTGGCAAAGTATGGCATGACATCGTTTGACCAGACCTGACTAAAATCTTTTTCTGGAACTGCATAGACAACCGAATCTAAAAGAAAGGCTAAAGCAATAATTAGTGTTTTCATCTTAAATACCTCGGTTTTTTCACGCTACCAATGTGGACTAATGAGAGCAAGGATATTATCCTTTTATAATGCGCATACTCGTAACTGGTGGTGGTGGTTTTCTAGGGACTTACATCATCAAAGAATTGCTTAAAAATCCTAAATATATAGTGACGAATTTTTCTCGTCATAATTATACACATCTAGAAGATCTGGGTGTTCCTACAATTCGTGGTGACTTAAAGAATGTGGCCGATGTTGAGCGCGCACTTACTTTTGGCTTCGATGCTATTTTTCATGTCGCGGCCTTGGCCGGGGTATGGGGGCGCTATCAAGATTATCTAGACATAAATTTTTTGGGAACTAAGAATCTTCTCGAAGCGGCCGAAGCTCACGGGGTGCAACGTTTTGTTTATACATCTACCCCCTCTGTTGTGTTTGGAAAAGAAGACCTGATGGGCGTAAATGAAGAGCAGGTTTACCCTAAAGAACACCTCACAGCTTATGCTGAAACTAAGACCATGGCCGAAAAACTGGTCCTGCAAAAAAACAATTCAAAAACATTCCTTACGTGTGCCATACGTCCGCATTTAATCTGGGGTCCGGGTGATCCGCATTTATTTCCACGCGTGATTCAAAAAGGTAAAGAAGGGAAGTTGAAAGTTGTTGGTGATGGAGAAAACCTAGTTGATATTATTTATGTTGAAAACGCGGCTTTTGCCCACGTGCTGGCCTTTGAACATTTAAAACCTGAATCAAGAGTTTGTGGGGAAGCTTATTTTGTCGGACAAGAACGTCCGGTAAAGCTATGGACTTTCATTAATGAGATCCTAGGGCACATGAAAATTGAGCCAGTTTTGGGTTCCATAGATTTGCAATCGGCCTACCGTATTGGATGGTTTCTTGAGAAAGTCTATAAAATGGCAGGAATTCAAAAACCTGAGCCTCCAATGACCCGGTTTGTCGCCCTTAATTTAGGTAAGTCCCACTACTTCTCTCACGAGAAGGCAAAACGTGATTTTGGCTATTATCCAAGAGTTAGTATTGAAGAGGGCATGAAAAGGACTTTTGCTATCAGGGCACAATTGAAAATTAATCCGTAAAATTTGCCTGTCATGAAATTAGATGAAATGGATACAACGATAAAAAAAAAGTGCTAGGCAATAGACCGGCATGCTGGTTTATTCACAAGAAGTAGCGAGATATTCTTTTCGAAAGTTCAATTCCCGGACGCTCTACCCATTTCCAAGCATAATATGAAACGATCATCCGGAATGAACGAAGAACCATGAGACGGCCAGACCACGCATCCCTTCGAGACCGTTAACACGATCGTTCAAGAATTCTTTGTGAAGGTTTTCACAACCTGTTGATCAAAATAATTAGAACTCATACCTGCATCAACCATAACGGTAGAAGCATTAATGCCAGAACTTCTTGGAGATAATAGAAAACAAACAGTGTCGGCAACTTCCTGAGTCTCTAAGGCCTGTTTTCTAAGAGTTAATTCTTCAGCATAGAGATAATTGTCAATATAATCAGGAATACCCGCTGAGGCCGATGTTTTAAGTGGTCCGGCCCCAACAGCATTAACTCTGATTTTAGAGAATTCAGAAAATGATTTCGCAAGAAATGGCACAGTGGCATCTAGCATGGCCTTAATAGGTCCCAGATAGCCGTAACTTGTCGCCTTGGTGTTTGATATAGAGATTGTAACAATCGAAGCTTCAGAGGTGAAAAGTTCTTTTAAGCTGTGTGAGATTTCAACCATTGAAAAACAAGAGATTTGACTCGCCTGAAGAAAATCCTCACGCTTCGTTTCCATAAATGGCTTTACGCCCTCGGAGAAATTAGCAAAGGCCAGGGAATGAAGGAATCCATCTATTTTATCAGTATGTTTTTTTAGTTCATTTTGTAAACTTGCGATATGTCCTTTGTTCTCAACATCGCAGACGAAAACGGGCGAGTTTGGAAAAAGTTTTTTTACAGCATCAATCTGTGATTCCTGCTGTACTGAGAACAAACACTTTGCTCCGTTCTCAATGAGTGTTTTGGCCGAAAAATATGCAACGCTCTTTTTATTGGCAACACCAGCAATAAAAAAGGTCTTATTCGTGATATTTAAAAAGTCCATTAAACGTCCTGACCTTCAACTAAAGTGGCAGCAAACTCGATAGTCATAATTGTCTTTTTGTTCGCAGTGATCTTGCCTTTCATGAAAGCGGCGTTTGCCAGCATTTCAACAAAGTCAACAGTGATTAAAAGCTCATCACCAGGCCGGGCCATATTTTTAAATTTTGCCCCTTGAATCCTTGTCACAAGAGCAGTCTTCGCATTTCCCGCGCCTTGCCCTTTAAGTGCCATAAGAAGAGCGCCTGTTTGGAAAACGGCTTCACACATGAGCACACCTGGAAAAACGGGTGAACCAGGGAAATGGCCTCGAAAAAAATCTTCGTTACCTGTTAAAAGCTTTGAAGTTGTAACTGAGTCTTCTTTGCGGTCTACGATTTTTTCAATAAAAAGAAAGGGGTCACGTTGTGGTATATTCGCCAGGATTGTTTCAAGCATTGAGTCCTCCTGCGATGTCCAAAGTTGTGCCCGTTATATAGGAAGCCTCTTTAGTGGCAAAGAAAAGAACTGCGTGAGCAACTTCTTCAACTTTCCCAAAACGTTTCATAGGAACCTGAGATTTGTATTCTTTTATTTGATCTTCTGGAAGATCTTTGAGTAGTTCCGTTTCAATAAATCCTGGGCAGATATTATTAATTGTAATATTTCTTTTTGCCACTTCTTTTGAAACTGAAAGAGATAAGGCAATCTGGCCGGCCTTAGATGCCGCATAATTTGCCTGTCCTGGAAGACCAAGCTTGCCACCAACTGATGACATGTTGATAATTCTTCCATAACGATTTTTCATCATCGCTAAGACCGCAAAACGGGTCATGTTATATGTCCCTTTTAGGTTGGTATCTATGACTCCATCCCATTCGTTCTCACTCATACTAGCTATAATGTTGTCTTTACGGATACCGGCGTTGTTAACCAGAATTTCTAAAGATGGAAATGATTTTTCATATTCGGAGAAGAAATTCTCTACATCACTAGTGTTAGCAACATTAAATTTTTTAAGAATTAATTTTTCACCGTAAAGTGAATGTTTTTCTTTAAATACATGTGCTGCTTCATCATTACCTGCATAGGTGGCAATAACTGTGGCGCCGGCCTTTAAAAAACTTTCAGTAATTCCGGCACCGATGCCACGAGTACCACCGGTTACGACGACATGTTGTGATTCGAAATTATACATTCTGAGTTCCTAGGTAAGATTCTATTGTGTTTGATTGAATGGCACCATAGTTTGCGGCCCCGAGCCACCCAGACATGATGATACCCACTGAACCCGCATGGAACAGGCCTGGAAGGGCCTTGTGAAGATTCATTGATATGTCTAAACCTTCAAATTTGGTTCCAAACGATGATCCATTAGGATGAAGTGTGTAGCGCTCAACAGTTAGGGGAGTTGCTGCTTCAATAATTTCTAATTGGTCACGAATGTTAGGCAAAAAAGCCTCTAGGCCTTTTAGCGTGTCTTCAATCATGATTTCTTTTTCTTTCTCATAGTCTTCAGAAGAAAGATTTTTCCAATCAGCATAATGACAATTTGTACTCGAAACTATTGCCACTCTTGCGTCTGGGTCTTGTGGGCGTGATTCTTTTGGATAGTATACTGAAAACGTTCGTGAACTTACTTTAAGGTCTAGAAGCCTTTCCGGGTCATACACCGGATAGCTGGAAGTAAAAATTAAGTCACCAATGTGAGGAATGACAGCATCTTTTTTTAGGCCCATGTAAACTTGGCAACTAGATGAATTAAGTCTTACTTCTTTAGTCTTTTTAATAAATTCCTGTGGAAAAAATTCTTCTCCTACCAAATTAAGCACCGTGGTTCGGATATTGGCATTTGAAAGAATCGCCTTCGCTGATATTTTTTTTCCATCCAACAGGATTCCGACAGTCTTTCCATTCTCGACTAATATTTTATCAACTTTGGTTTGAAGTTTTATATCAACATTGTTTTTTAGAAGTTCATCCTTCATCTTGGCGATAATGAGGTCAGTCCCACCCCTGAAAGTATAAACACCTTTACTCATGAAATTTGAAAAGACTATCCCATAGGTAATGGCCGGGTCATCCAGAGTTGAGCCGTTTGCGTAGGTTATCGGCTCCATCAAGAATCTGGTAACGTCATTTCTTCCAGGAAAAAACTTTTCGAATAATTCTCGATTTGAAACATGAGAATTATCATAAAAATTCATTGTAGCTAGATATTCAAAAAATTCAGATACTGTATCTTGAGGTATACCGAACTGTGTCTTAAGGACATTGGTGTAATGCTCTTTTGTAAAATCAGTTTGAACCTGAAACTGAGGATTAACAAAGCGAACATCTTTAAGTTGTACGATTGAGTCAGCTAGTTCCTTGTTCCAATATTTACGACAGGTTTTGATCATGCCTACTGGAAAACCATGAAGAGAAATGTCAAAGACGTGCTCACGATCATTTCTAAAAAACCAAGTTGCAAATCCACCCATCTTATTGTGAGATTCCAAGAGAAGCACCTTGTGACCGTTGCGTCCCAGTATGTTGGCGGCGGTCATTCCGGCAAGACCAGAGCCGATGATGATGACATCATAGTCTTTGGTAATTTCATCACGAATCTTATACAGCATTTACTTAGTCCGCGTTGCGTTATTTTATCTTGTTTTGAGTCTGAAAACATTAGACGAATATGTCGAAAAAGTCATGGAATCCGTTACAATAAAAGAAATGTCTAAGCTGTAAAAGGTGTGTTTGATGAATTTCATAGCTCATATCAAAAAAAGTCTGGGGTTTGATTATCGCTCATTGGCGCTTTACCGATGCCTGATGGGGTTTATTGTCATTGCCGATGTCGTTTACCGACTGCCAGATTTAATAAATTTTTACACTGATATTGGTCTGGTCCCTCGAAGCACATTTGTTTCCGAGATGAGTATGCCTTGGTCACTTTCGTTTCACCTGGCCAATGGTTCTACCATTTTTGCTGTTGTAATGTTTGCCATTCATTTAATTTTTGGACTGATGCTCGTTTTTGGTTATAAATCGCGCTGGGCAATGATTGGTGCCTACCTCATGACTGTTTCGGTTCATAATAGGAACTGGTTAGTTAATAATGGTGGAGATGATATTTTAAGGGCGATACTTTTTATCTCGATTTTTCTTCCGCTTAATAAATGTTTTTCTCTTGATTCAGCTCTAAAAAAAGACAAGGAACCTTTGAAGGATGTTCACGTTTCAACTTGGGGGTGGATGTATTTTCTTCAGGTGTTTGTCATATATTACGTTAGTTATATCTTAAAGGATCACCCTATTTGGCGAACCGATTATACAGCATTTTTCTTTTCTTCACGTTTGGATATTTTTGCAACTGGCCTTGGTGTATGGACAAGAAATTTTCCCACATTCCAAAAAATAATAACTATGGTTACTGTTTATCTCGAACTCCTTGGTCCACTTGTTTTAGTCTTTGCTTTTGCTTTTGGTCGATTCTGGTGGGTCGCAAGGATAGTCGTTGTTGCAGT
Source organism: Bacteriovorax stolpii (assembly GCA_945905815.1). GTDB lineage: Bacteria > Bdellovibrionota > Bacteriovoracia > Bacteriovoracales > Bacteriovoracaceae > Peredibacter. The sequence continues at coordinate 14,284 of CAMDQH010000043.1, forward strand.
GTTTTTGGGGCTACATATAGGGATAATTGCAACCATGAAAATAGGAGTCTTTCCTTGGACGTGCCTGGTCATGTGGCTTATTTTTCTTCCAACTCCTTTTTGGAATAAATTGACTGAAATCTATCGGTCTCGAAGTTTTGGAAAACTTATCATCTATTTTGATGGTGAATGTCGTTTTTGTGAAAAAGCAGTACTCATCTTACGAGAGTTTTTTTTACTTTCAGAAGTCTCCATCATCCAGGCCCAGACTGTCACCAGTATTCAGACAGTCATGCTCAAAGAAAACTCTTGGGTTGTCGTCAATCATGATGGAACCCGTTTCTTTCATTTCTCGGCCATGCTGGAAGTCATGAGGCATTCCCCCCTTCTGAAATGGTTTGTTCCATTATTTAGTTTGCCTGTTTTCTTTATTTCCTTTGACGGAATCTATAAATGGATTGCTTCACATAGACAATTAATGGGTCGCTACACTCAGTACCTTGAATTTAAAACTGATAAAAAAGAAATAGGTTGGTTGCATTGGATCTATCAGATTGCGGGTGGGTTCATGTTTGTGACCTTATTTATGTGGAACGTAACAACTATAAAAAAATGGAATATCCAGGCCCCTTTTTTGCAAAATATCGCTCGCTGGCTCCATCTTTATCAAGAGTGGAATATGTTTGCTCCATTTCCCAAGATGGATAATATTTGGGTTGAAATTCCGGCCGTCTTAAGTGATGGCTCTGAAATTGAGCTTCTCACTGGTGATAGAGATATATACAGCGTTAAAGATCAAAAATTTTTTAGAATGATACCAAACGAACATTGGAGAAAGTTTTATCTTAACTTGTCTGAGCGTACTGATTACGCTCGATACTACGGTGGCTATCTTTGTCGTGAGTGGAATGAGAGAAATATCTCTTGGGTAAAAAATGTTCAACTAACCAAATTTGAAATTATCGTTTATTCACAACCAAATTTGCCAAACGGTGATAAAGGTGGAATTTCTCGCAAGCTTTCATGGAAGCATTGGTGCTTTGATCTTGATTATAAAAAAGAGTCCAAGAAAAAATGATATTACGTGAAATGAATGAAGCAGATCAACCCGAGTTTGAGAAGTTTTTAAGTGATTGGGATGGTGCCTTGGCCCACAGTTTGCTTTTTGAATTATCTGCAGATGGTAATTTTGATACTTACTTGAAAACCTTAAAGCGTCATAATAAGTCAATATCGCTTTTTGCATTTGAAGAAGATCTTATTGTGGGAATTGTTTCAATTAGGCACGGCAACAATCAACTGACTGATAACTTTGACGGGCACATTGGGTTTGCTGTTGTGCCCGAGCATCGTCAGAAAGGACATGCTTCAGAAATGCTCAAGCAAGCTCTTCTATATTGTTTGAAATTCGGTTTAAATGAAGTCATAGTCGTCTGTGACGAAAGTAATATTTTTTCTGCCAGAGTTATTATGAGAAATGGTGGCATCCTCTACAATACAACTGGGCCCAGAGAGGGTTCATCAAAAAAAATGCATTTTTCGATATTACTCACCTGATTTTTCTGTCATTTTTGTAATATCAAAATCAACCCCAGCAAGAGATGGGTCATTTACATATTTATGACAAATTTCCTTTAGACGTTTTGTTGGTTTATCATTTTCTAAAGTAATGAGAATTTGAGTGCAAATGTCATACGCCTGAGAAAATTCTCTTTTCACAAATAAACTCCAGGCATTTAAATATAACGAATACATTTCTGGGTTTATGCTCATGGGGTGAAAGGCATGAAGGACTTCAAAAATAGCAACTGATGTAGTCTTTCCTTTGACAATGGCCTTATCTATTGGCCGTACTTTGATTTTTTCTTGATCGATTCGTGCCAGAGTGTATTCTGAAATAAGGATATCCCCACCATAATGCTTACAAAGACTTTCCAGACGTGCACCCAAGTTCATATTATCACCCAGTGCCGTGTAAGAGAAAATTCGATCAGATCCCATGTTCCCGACGTTACATTCACCGGAGTTTAGGCCTATACCAACCTTAAATTCAGGTCGGCCTAGTATTTTAAACTGTTCATTGATCGCTGGAAGTAATTCCATCATTTTTATAGCGGCTTCAACGGCGAATTGAGCGTGGTTACCGATTTCTAGCGGAGCACCCCAAAATGCTACAATTGCGTCACCAATATACTTATCCAAGGTTCCTTTGGTTTCAAAAACAATATCAGTCATTTTTCCCATGTACATATTTAGTGATTGGGCAAGTTCTGTAGCCGAGAGACCCTCTGAAATTGAAGTAAAATCTCTAACGTCAGAAAAGAGGCAAGTTATATCAGTTTTAAATCCTCCGACATGAAGTTTGTCTGGATCTTTTAACATTTCATCTACGATTGTAGGCGCCACATATCGTGCGAACGTTCCTTTGATCAGTTTCTTTTCCTTGTTGGCCTCAGAGAAATTCATTAAGGTTGTCCACGAGTAACAAGCAATGAAGCAAAAAAAGCAATAGAACAGCTTAAGCTCATACCCTTGCGGCATAAAGTAATAGCGGTCCACATAGTATGTTCCACCGAGCATGGCAGCAAGTCCTAAAAGATCCATCGTCGCACTACCAAACTTTTGAAATACCAAGAGGATAATTAATCCTATAAGCAGGATTGCTAAAGAGTATTTAACGGAGGCATCAGAGGGTTGATAGAAATATTGATGACTAAGCATTTCTGCGATGTTGATATGGGCAAACATTCCCGGCATATTAGGATCCACTGGCGAATGTCGAAAATCGTGCGCACCCATGGCAGAAGAACCAACGAATACCATTTTGCCTTCGACCAATTTTCGTATTTCTTTATCGTTGTCACTACTCTTGAGCAAGTCGTACAAGGGAATATGCATAAAGTTTTTTGTGGTACCGAAGTATCTGATCTTGGTCTCGCCATTAGAGTCAACTTCAAGTTCTTTCCCGTTTACTTCAATGACTCCTGTGCGGTTTTTGTTAACCTTAAGGAGGGGCTTCTTTGCAGCAAAATGTGAGAAGACATTATATCCCATTGAGCCATAATAGACCTCCTCTACATTGGCCACAATTTGATAGTGCCTGAAAATACCATCGGTATCATCTTTTGAATTAATGTAAGCTAATCCAACCTTGCTATCCAATAAGCTAGCATTTGGAAAAGTGAACTTGCCTACCTTCATTGGCCTCATATTCGCTGCAGAAGATGTTATGGAATCGATTAAACCGTCCATTAACTCACTTGGTGCCTCAGCGAACGTGTCGTCATCAGATCGTGATTGCACGGTATAACCAATGAAAACTTTACCGCCTTCAGATTGAAAATCTGAAATTGCATCACTGAAGACATTATCTGGTGATGAGCCGCCACAGACTGGGGATTTTTCAGGAAACATAACGTCCATTCCAACCACCTTGACTCCGAAATGTTTAAGCTTGCGCAACATTTGAGCGTGAATAGTGCGGGGAATTGGCCACGATCCAATATTTTGGAGTGAATAGTCATCAATGTTAACAATGACGATGTCTTTACTTACAAAGTTTGGATCAAGAAGGCTCTTCATCCGAAAGTCATAGAAACGGTTGTCAAACGCGACTGAGTAGTCAGCGATTTTTCCTAGTATGGTCCCGGAGTCCAGGTCACGAAGAAACAATGACCAAAATATGCACATAACCGAAAAGGCAAAAATTAAAAATAAGCCCAAAGGGCGAAGGCTTTTCGTGATGAATTTCAGTAACACTTTTGATACCTTTGAGATGTTTCTTATATTGTAACTTAGGATTCATCCCATGCAACTTGAAGATTTAAAAAGCCGTTTTCACTCTCACGTAAAAAAGCTCCAGGACCAGATCAGTCAGGAACTGTTAAAGCTAGATCCAGAATTAGTTATGATTGAGGATATTTGGCACAGGAAGGATCATACTGAAGCGCCTGGTGGCGGGGGAATTACTCGAGCATTTCAAGGTAAACTTTTTGAAAATGCAGGGGTTAATACCTCATGTGTTTTTGGCAAGATTGATCCTCAGTTTGCTAAGCTACTACAGGGAACAGGGGATGAAATGTGGGCCGCTGGTATTTCACTTATTATTCATCCTCGAAATCCTCGTGTGCCTACAGTCCATGCTAATTTTCGTATGATTCATCAAGGTGACAAATTTTGGTTTGGTGGTGGTGCCGATCTTACCCCTTACTACCCTTATGAAGATGACTTTGCTTTCTTTCATGGAGTTTGGAAAAAAGCGGCCGGTGCTCAATATGATTTAATGAAGAAAACTTGTGATGATTATTTCAATAATTCCCACCGAGGGATTGAAATGCGCGGAATCGGAGGAATATTTTTTGATCACTTCAATACAGGTGATACAAAAAAAGACATGGGTATGGTCACAAATCTTTCAGAGCATTTTATTGAAAGTTATTTTCCCATCGTAAGAAAACGAATGGAAGAGAACTGGACCGAAGAAGATGAAGACTTTATGCTTCATCGCCGAGGCCGCTATGTTGAATTTAATCTGGTTCATGATCGCGGAACTTTATTTGGACTAAAAACCAATGGCAGAGTGGATTCAATATTAATTTCACTTCCCGGAAGATGTAAATTTTCCTACCAGTACAAACCTAAAGCGGGAAGTCCGCATGAGAAAATGTGGAGTTACTACACTCCACATGCTTGGTAGTTAGATTTCAGGCGCCAGATAAACTTCGATATCAGGGTTAAATTCATCTCTAAGAATTGATCTAATCGCTTCGAGTGTGCCAGTGGTTGAACTTGGACAAGTTCCACAGGCACCCTGGTATTTAACGATCAAAACATTATCTTTAAAATCTTTAATGGCCAAATCACCACCATCCGCCTGAAGTCCCGGACGGATTCGTTTATCAAGAATATCTTCTATCCTTTGCATTTCCGGGGTGAGGTTAGCGCGTCTTTCAGATTCAGGGTCAATAACTTTGATATTTGGATTGTGATCTTCAATAAAATTTTCAATACAAGTTTGAACGGCCGGCTCAAGAGAGTTCCAGTCCTCAAAGCTAAATTTAGATATTGTTATGACATTTTGAAAGAAGTGAATTTGGTCTACGCCTCTTAAGTCAAACAATGATGCCGCTAAAGGAATTTCACGACAGTCCTGGGGGGACTTGAACGATATTTTCCCTTCATTCATAACATCTTGGCTTAAAATGAACTTAAGTGCATTTGGATTTGGAGTTGGCTGAATGGTGATTTCTAATTTTTCATGTGTCATAGTTTGTGTTTCCATAAAATTACTCAAAAAAACTTTTAACTTTTATTAAGCCTGCATACAATTGATCAATATCTGCTTGATTGTTATAGATAGAAAGTGAGGCCCGACAAGTGGCCGGAACATCAAAAAACTTCATCAAAGGCTGAGTGCAATGATGTCCTGTTCTGATTGCTATTCCCTCTTTGTCGATTAAGGTCGCAATATCGTGGGGATGAATGCCCTCAATAGCAAACGAAATAACAGATGCTTTTTTCTTGGCCGTTCCATAGATACGAAAACCTGGAATTGAACTTAATTTCTTTGTCGCATATTCAAGCAATTCATCTTCAATCTTTCGAATTGTCTCAATACCAACCTGATTGAGATAATCAACGGCCGAACCTAATCCAATTACGGCCGATATTGCGGGTGTTCCCGCCTCAAATTTATGGGGAAGATTATTGTAAGTCGTTTTTTCGAATGTCACGACATCGATCATATCCCCACCACCTTGATAGGGTGGCATCATGTTTAAGAGTTCTTCTTTGGCATAGAGTATGCCTACACCGGTCGGACCAAACATTTTGTGGCCAGAAAAGCCTAGAAAATCAACGTCCAGATCTTGAACATCAACTTTTAAATGAGCTATTGCCTGGGCAGCATCGATAAAGACTTTTGCACCAATTTTATGCGCCGACTGAATCATCTCTTTTACAGGGTTGATTGTTCCCAAAGCATTTGAAACGTATACAACGCTCACGAGTTTTACTCTCGAAGTTAAGAGTTTTTGATATTCCTCAAGGATAATTTCGCCTTGTTGATTAATTGGAATGATTTTGATTTTTAATTTTTTTTCTTCTGCAACTAACTGCCAGGGGACAATGTTCGAGTGATGTTCCATTTGTGAAAGAAGAATTTCGTCTCCTTCATTAAGGAAGTGACGAACATAACTCTGGGCCACGAGATTAACACTCTCGGTTGTTCCCTTGGTGAAAATGACCTGTTTTCGATCAGGAGAGTTAATTAGGGTGGTAATTTTATCCCGAGTGGCCTCAAATTTAGTCGTCGCATTCTCAGACAACCAATAAAGACCACGATGCACATTGGCCGTTTCTAGCCGGTAGTAACGGTCCATTTCATCAATAACGGATGTAGGTTTAAGCGTCGTCGCTGCACTATCAAGATAGGCCAAGCGCTTACCATTGATGATTTGCTCGGCGACTGGGAAATCCCTACGATATGGATTTTCTTTGAGGATACTCATTTAGCGCCCCCTAATTGAAATTTCATTTTAAGTGATTCCATCACTAGCGATTCTGCTTTCGATTGGACTAACTTATTTTTAATCTTAAGCACAATCTCCATTCCAAAGGCGTGAGCAAGCAGGGTCTTCGCTTTGTCCGCCGGTATCCCACGGGCCATAAAGTAAAAAACCTCATCATCAGATAATTGCCCAGTGGTTGAGCCGTGAGAGCATTTCACATCGTCAGCAAAAATTTCAAGCTGCGGCTGCGAATGGGCCTGTGCCTTATTGGATAGAAGTAAGTTCTTATTTAACTGAGCGGATGCAACTCTCTGGGCCTGTGGATAGATGTGAATCTTTCCCGTGAAAATACCTTTTGAGTCTCCATCCAGGATTCCCTTGGCTATCTGATTTGAAGTGGTATCGGCCGCACGGTGCTGGATAACAGTATTTATATCTGAGTGCTCAGTTCC
>CAMDQH010000044.1 GCA_945905815.1 Bacteriovorax stolpii
TCCATCCAGGCCCGGGCCAACTGGAATCCCTATAGTATGAATCACGAACGCTTTGTTCACTTAAGTGAAGAAGATAAACGTGCAGTTATTATTAGCACCATGGAACTCATGGTAGAGCTTGAATCGAAATATCAGCATGAAGTTAAAACGACTGGTTTTTCTTTTGAACGTTTTCAAAAATATGTTCACGTTATTCAGAAGTTTCAAAATTTAATTTTTAACAATGCCTACGCGGCAGCTTCACCAGAGTCGATCATTGCGCTAACTAAACTTGCAGACCAGTTTTCAGACCTATTAAATACCCTTGGGACCAATGGTTGCGTAATTGGTGGATATGTTTCAATCATGGAAAATACAAATGGAGTGCCGTATTGTCGCCACCCTTCCACGTTAGGAAAAAAAGCCACAAGCGCAACTTTTACCCAAGAATTGGCAATAAATAAAGCTTACTTATCTATAGGTGGTACCTGTGTCGGTCCCAAATGGATTAGCTGTAATCCTGTTATTTTTGGTTATGAAAAAGCCTCTACTCCAATCTGTGTCGAATCAAGCTCACTTACCGGGGGTAAAGGTCACAACATCTCATATGAATGTATGAAGAGATCTTTAGCAGAGCCTGGTAAACAAGATCGAATCGATATTATTACCAATGCAATGGCAGAAGCTAAGCCGGCCAGTGGTGAAAAATTGAATGCTTTTGATAAAGTTCATAACTTCATTTTTCGTACATGCGCATGCGGAGAATCAAGCATTAATAGCGCCTACGTTGAGTATATGAAGCCTCACCGGACCTGCTTTGGAATGATGAACACTCTAAGAGTCGTGAATACGAATTGTGAAAGTCTGATCACTCACTCAGAGATGGCCACAAAATTTCCTAACGAATGGATGGTATATTTTGGAAATGAGTCAGCTTTTTCAGATCTAGATCCAGGAACAAAAGATCCATTTGATACAAACTACGCAACAATGATTACTACTAACAAAGATGTCGTCAAAGCACTTTGTGATGGAACCTATGTTCCACCTGTGACACCTGAGATTCCAGCTGTAAAAGAAGAGGATCCAAAAAAAGTATGGGTTTGTGAAACAACATGTAAAACACAAGCAATAGTCGCAGCTGAAGTTGAGGCAAAAATACTTTGTACTATTATTCCTGAAAAAACCGGGTGGAATGTCACCATGCCTGGTAAAACTGAGTCCGAATTCAAGGCCGCAACTGCTACAGAATTCAATACTAAAGAATTCACTGTCGATGATCCTTCATTAATAACATATCCAGTCTCAATGACAGACCCTAAAGCTGAAAAACAAGACTGTCCAGTAAACGTCGCAATTGAAGAGACCGGGCCATCGTGTATCATTGATGTTGTAAACGACCCTGACGGCAAAAAAGCAAAAGCGACCGTCACAATTAAGGGCACAAAAAAAGGTGAAGAAGCTGTAGTTGTTTGGAACGGTGGTACACCAACCGAAGGACTACCTAATGAAATAATAGTCGATAGAGCTAAGGGAGTAACCACAAATGTCTCAGTGACGTTTACAATTAAGGATGCCCCAGTTAAAGAAGGCGATAAAGAACTTCTTTGTCCGGGTAAGATCGATATGCTCGTCGAAACTGACCCTACAAAACCTGCATACACTATTAAAGCAACGGCTGAAGCACCACTGACCACATCAGTGAAAGTAAACGCAGTTGCTACAGTTGATGGTGAAGATAAAACGAGCAACCTACCTGCAGGCTTTAAAATATCCTGGACTCGTAAGGGTGCCGGTGTGGCAAAACTAATCGTCGTGAAGCCGACAGAAGAGAAGTCATCTGCGAAGATGAAAGATTTTGAGGACAAAGACAAAGACAAAGACAAAGACAAAGAAAACGAAAAGAAAACAACTGAAGTAGAAGGTGTTAAGGACGAAACGGCACAAGGCACACCCATTACTGAAACGCGTGTAGCAGAACCTTATGAGAGTTGTGCTTCCCTAATTGACGTCAATGGAGTAGCCGTCACGGACCCAAGTTGCGCTACGATTCCCGCTACCGAAGTACCAAAACCAGAGAATCAAAATAACTATGGCCCAAATAATGGCCCTGTTAATAATGGACAAGCTCCAATCTTTTTCGCACCAAAAAATACCGCCGCAGGTGGGATGCTCTAAATTTAAAACTCGAAGATTTCGCCGTCTTTTTCTAAAACTCTCAGATGCTTTTCATTAAGCTCTGAGAGTTCTCTCAAATACAATACTCGACGGTGTATGGTGAGCAGATGCGACTGCTATACCTTTAAGATCGTTTGGATGTTGAATTTTAGCTGGAATGATTTAATAATCTTTGATTTTTGATTGCCCTTCTACACTCAAAGCAGAAACGATACATCCCTCATATAAGAAAGTTTAAATGTATTAAGCTTAATTTCATCTAGTCCCTCTTTTGCCGGGTCATCTCCGAATAAATATCCTTGGTCGGTCGATCAAGGAGAATACTAAGTAATTTAGCGAGACTTTTTGGGCCACCCTGGTTCGATAAAATTTCTTGTGCTAAATCTCGAACTTCTTTTCCAAGCTGAGTAACAGCAACATTTCGATGAATCAGAAAGATAAATTCACCTTTAAACATCGTAATCTGCTTCTTGGCCTCTTTCCAATCACCCGCCTTAAAGCGAACCACCTGCTGAAACTTCTTCGACAATTCTCGAACCACAGCGACGCTAAAATCGGGATGAAGCTCTGAGAGTTCATCAAGCGTCTCTTCAATTCTTGTGGGTGCTTCAAAAAATATATGAGTACCATAGTTTGTTTCATTAAAAATTTTGGCTCGCTTCCCTCCTTCTCTTGGAAGAAAACCGTGAAAATGAAAAGGAATCGGAGGAAGACCTGAAAGCTCCAGCGCCATAATGGGTGAAGAGACCCCCGAGAAAGATTCGACTTCTATTCCCTTTTCATAGGCCGCAACAACTAAAGGATAGGCCGGGTCTGAAACAATCGGACTGCCTGCCTCAGAGGCAACATACAAGTCCCCTGCGCCCACCAGTTCTAATAGTTTTTCCACTTGTGAATTTTCAGATTGATCATGAAGTGAATGAATCCTTTTCCCGCTAACAGATATTCCCAAATGGTTCAAAAGTTCACGGAATACCCGAGTATCTTCCACTGCGAATGTCTCTCCATGTGTTAAGGCTTCAAGAACCCGTGGAGTTAAATCCCCTAGATTCCCAATTGGTGTGTTTAACAAGATGATTTTTCCCACTCTGATACCCTTTCTTATTTCATGTTAGAATTCTTATGTTACCGGGCAATCACCAAGGAGAAAACCCCAATGAGCATGAAGGCCAATGTTTTAAGAGACGCGAATGGAAATATTATCGTTCATATGCAAGGAGATTTAAACTATGATCATAGTTATCCACTAAGAAACGAGCTTCAACTAATCGCTAAGAATAATCCTAATACCAAAATCACACTTGATTTGGGTGCAATAGACTTCGTTGGTTCATCAGGTATTGGTCTTTTCATTGAAACAGTTAAACTCTTAAAAGAAACTCAGCATCATAATATCAACCTTTCTAACGTTAAGCCTGAGTTTTTGAAAATTTTCAAACTCTACTCGCTTAATGAGGCTGAATACGTGGCAGAATTGATGAACTTTGATAATGATGAGACAGAAAACTTAAATACGCGTTATGGGAACCGATCACAAACGTTCGAAAACTAATCATTTACAATTCTCTAGGCCTGCAACTTCAAAGTTGCGGGCCTTTTTTTTTCTTAAAAATTATATTGAAATACGTTCATTTGAATTGGTGGTAAACTTCCACCCTTTTTCTTCTCAGAATCGAATGTGAAAGACTGGTTTTGCACGTGTTCTTGCATCACCTGAAAACGATCAAAAAATCCACCGCGCTTAGCTCTATCATCTGGATTTGCTTCTCCACCTTCCTCAGAATTATACTCATCACCATACACGTCAGTTGATTCCTGATAGGGAGAATCATCTTGGTAACTACCCACTTGCTTTTGGTGATGTGCAATTAAAACGTACGCCCCAAAAAGGAGACCTGCATATAAACCAAGTGAAGCTCCTTTAGCAACGGCACGTGAAGAATTACCAAAGGCCATTGTGGCAAAACCTAAAAGTGCACCACCAGCAACTCCGTAACCGGCCATGGTAAGTATCGCCTTGGCCTTAGCAGGCATTTGAGCATGCGCAGTTTGTGGCTTGATTATGGCCAGAGTAAGGAAGAAAACAAAAAACAAACTTAAGAATTTTCTCATGATATTAGGTTAATGAATCTTGAGACTTTTTGCAAAAGATAAAGATTGCTGTATCCGACCAGTACGGTACCCTATTTAGGTCTCAAACTTAAAAGTCTCGTCCGATGTCCAAAAAGACCGGCCAGAAAATGCTGGGAAGAAAATAATCTTTTCTTCTGACCTCTTTGCATCTGCTCTTCGCCCATGGCCGAACTCTTCACTTCCCCTATCTCAACTACCCAGCCTTCACTGTCCCTAATGACTCGGGCCAGGTCAAGTTGACCTAAGTTTCTTAAACGTAAAAGACTAGGCGAAACCAAAAGAGGTATCCCTTTGGAGTGGAACTCAAGGGAAGACTTAATTTCATTTCTATGACCTGACAAATTCTTTAACACCCTTAAAGGTTTTTCGATGGATGAGGCAGGGGCCATGATCTTTGATGGCTTCTCGATGCTTTTTGGTTGGATAGCCGTAATGTTTGTTAAAACCGTACTGGGGATAAAGTTCATGCATTGTCCTCATATATGCATCACGCTTTTCTTTGGCAATGATGGAGGCCAAACCAATTAGAAGAGATTTTGAATCGCCCTTAATAATAGGTATCTCGTTCCAAGGTGATATTTTTATACCCCAACGAAGTTTCATATGGCCGTCGATGAGAACTGTTGTTTGTTTTTTTTTCGAAATTGAAAGAAACTCTGCTGCCTCTTTCATCCCCCGAAGACTAGCAGCAAGGATATTTTCCTGGTCAATAATTTCGTGATCCATCTCCCAAGTGACATAACTTATTTCGAGCCCTTTAAAATTAAGACAACCTTTTTCACGAAAAGACAGATCTTCAATCCCAAGATCATTTAAAATCCTCAATCTTTCAAGAGATGAAATTTTCTTTGAATCTTTAATCCCTTTTGACTTAATAAATTTTAACAGTTTTTTAAGTGATTCCTGATCCTCAATCAAAACTCGAATTGCACCAACCACCACTGGCCCTCCAAGTGGTCCACGTCCGACTTCATCAGTCGCAATTATTTGCTGGGGAAATTCAGGAATTAATTTTAGCTCGATCATAGGACTTAATTACATTACTTTTTAGGCAAAAAAAAGGGGCCCTTTACAAGGCCCCTCTTTTTTTAACTCGATCTCGAGATTAGTCGCGATTGTAATCAATAGCAATTCGAGCAGCTTTACCTGTTCTAGTTCTCAAGTAGTTGTGTTTAGCGCGACGAGATTTTCCTTTAGAGATAATCTTAACGCCTTCAACTGCAGGAGAATGGAATGGGAAAACACGCTCTACGCCCACGCCGTCAGAAATCTTACGGACGCGGAAGTGACCATTCATTTGACCAGGGTGCTTCATGGCTATGCAAGTTCCTTGGAAATTTTGAATACGAGTTTTTTCACCTTCTTTAATTCGAACGGCTACTTCAACTGTGTCACCAGTTCTGAATGCAAGAATGTTTTTTGCATTCGGGTTAGCATGGAGCTTTTCAACAACATCTACTAAATTCATAACGTCCTCTCTTATGACGAGCCTTCCTTACGCGCAACATGTGGCCAGAGGGAAGGGAAAACAGCATGCAAATATGCATGCTAATTAATTTATGGGATCAGAGGCTTCTAGCAAGTCGATCACAATAAATTGCGACCGCTGATCGAACAGACAAATGATTATATCCGTCATTTGCTATGCCAAAAATAGGCTCTAGCCGAAAATCGGCTTGTTCAGTTACTGAAGCGGTTAATCCCCAACCAGTACCAAATAACAAGAACATAGGGGTTTCGTCAAGACGAATTTTTGCGATGAGTTCTTTTTCTTTTCCATCGTAGGCATCAAAGTTTGCACCCGTCACTACGACACATGGCTTCTTACCTTCAAGACGCGTAATCTCTGCGATCGCCAGCTCAATAGAATCAGTCACCTCGGCTTCAGCTAATGCTTCTTTGCGGTCTGGATTGTAAATGAGTCCAGAATCGGCTTCCCAAAATCCTAAAATCTTTTTAACCATCATCTGCTGATTTTTTATTGGCGTGATAATAAAATAACGCTTAAACCCAAAAGTTCTGGCAGTTCGAGAGATGTCGTGAATATCAAGATTCGTAACTGAAGTCGTAATCTCTTTGCCGTCTTTCGAACGGATGGGACCGTGGACTAATCCAATGTATAAATTCTGGGAAAGCTTATCACTCATGAGATTACCCTTTAATTAAATCTGGTCGCCATTTTTTTGTCATGACGAGCTTTTCTTCATGCTGCCACTCTAATATTTTTTTGTGATGACCCTCGAGTAAAATCGCAGGAACTTCCATGCCCTCAAACTCTCTCGGTTTTGTGTATTGAGGAAATTCGATCAGACCATCTTCAAAAGAATCATCTTCGCTGGATAATTTATTTCCAAGGATTCCGGGCACAAACCGAACGGCCGAATCAAGCATAAGCATAATTGCTAACTCTCCACCGGTAAGAACAAAGTCACCAACGCTATAAAAATCATCGACGTATTTCGCAAGGAATCGTTCATCAATCCCTTCATATCGACCGGCAATAAAAACGACGTCTTTAACATTACTTGCTAAAACATTTGTTCCAAATTCTCTTGCGACTTTATTGTTCCAAACCTTTCCACGAGGAGAAGTGTAGATCACATGCAGCTTTTCAAGAGATTCATACCCACCAGCTTCCTGGACACCTTTAACCAGTGCATACCTTAAAATATCTGCCCGCATAACCATTCCCGGGCCACCGCCGAAAGGAGAATCATCAACACTCTTATATTTTGTCTGAGAATAATCGCGAATATTAACGAAGTGAAGTTCAAATTTTAAATCAACTGATCTCTCACCTCTAAAAGCAGCACCAGAAATGCCACATTCTAGAAAGGGTTTAAACATTTCAGGGAATAACGTGAGAATCCAGATGTGCTTGATCACTCGGAGTATTCCGGCATGATCATGACTATCTGTTTTTTTTCAGAGTTAATTTCAGGGAAGAAAGCATCGACGTAAGGCAAAGTGATAACTGAACCATCGTTTAAGCGGACATCAAAAAGATACTGTTGTCCGTTATCAGAGAATCCCTCAAGTGTTCCGAGTTGTTTTCCCTCAGGACTCACGATATCCCAATCAACGAGGTCTACTAAATAGACTTCGTTATTTTCTGTTTCAGGAAAAGCATCTCGGGGAACAAAAAGTTCAAAAGGCAACATTGTTTCAAGATGAGTGCGATCTTTAACCCCATTAAATGTGCAGATGACTTTGTTTCCAAAGGCCAGTTTCTGAATGACCCATTCTTCTCCAGCTTTTGAAACCTGAGATTTTTCATTTGCAGGATAAAGATAAACCTTCATGCCTTCATCCAGAATGGATTCGTCGTAGTTATCGTTTAAGAGTCGCAACTCGGCTTGACCTTTAATCCCGTGAGGATGAAAGGCGGAGGCGATTTTGACCATTTTTAGACTTTCTTTGCTCATAAAATAAGAAACCCCAGCTAACACGATTAAAATCAATCGGTGAGGTGGGGCTTTTTTTTAAAATTAAATTACAGTTACTCAATAATTTCGAGAACCGATCTTTTTCTAAGCTTGGTAGAAGCTGCATTCAGGATAGTCCTGAGTGATCTAGCTGTTTTACCCTGCTTACCAATCACTTTGCCCAAATCCGATTTATCGACTTTGAGTTCAATGACCGTCGTTTGCTCACCTACAATCTCGTTAACTTCCACTTTTTCTGGCATGTCGACAAGAGCTTTAGCAAGGTACTCGATCAGACTCTTCAATTCGCTACTCATAACACCTACTTTATCCTCAGATCATTCTGAGGTTTCGCAGTATTATAACTTGATATTGTTGTTTTTAAGCAATGTTCTTACAGTATCAGAAAGTTGTGCCCCTTTAGAGAGCCAAGTTTTGATGCCTTCAACGTTTACTTTCTTGATTGCTTCAGTTGCTTTAGGGTCATACTGACCTAATTTTTCAAGAAACTGTCCATCACGTGGGCTACGAGAGTTTGTAGCTACGATTGTATAAACAGGACGGTTTTTGCGGCCGCCACGGGCCATTCTGATTTTTACCATTGGGGATTCTCCTATAGAGTGCACTAAAAAATTTTAGAATTTATATTTCAACTGACGGGTAAAGTCAAACCTAAGGACCATTAACCCCTCAGAAATACTTCTTACCGAACTTACTTTTCTTCGCACCTTTGTCCGGTTGTTGACCAAAAGGTTGCTGGATTTGAGGTGCCTGACGAAATCCTTTGACTGGGCCCATGCCAGGAATATTAGGTAATCCGCCGCCCTTCATCATGCCCATCATGCCGACCATCATTTGACGCATCTGTTCAAATCTCTCTAAGAATTGGTTCACATCTTGGACTGTCCGCCCTGACCCACTGGCAATTCTCTTTCTGCGTGAAGCATCAATGAGTTTAGTATCTTCGCGCTCTTTTTTAGTCATGGAGTTAATCAAGACTTTCATTTTTTTCATTTCATCTTCGGCAGGAGATAAATCCCCCATTGAACGAAGGGCTCCGCCCATGCCGGGAATCATTTTAAGAATTGAACCAAAAGATCCAAGACGGTTAATGGTTTCCATTTGTTTCACGAAATCATTAATCGTGAATTTACCTTTCTCAAGGTTGGCCATCATGCCCATAGCATCTTCTTGATTGATGGCCTCTTCGGCCTTCTCAACAAGTGATAAAACGTCTCCCATATCAAGAATACGTTTGGCCAGACGATCAGGATGGAATGCTTCCAAATCCTTCATCTTCTCACCAACAGAAATGAACTTTATCGGCACACCCGTTACATAGCGAATTGAGAGCGCAGCTCCCCCTCTTGCGTCAGAATCCATTTTGGAAAGAACGACACCGGTGAGTCCAACTTTCTCATGGAAAACTTTGGCAACGTTCACAGCTTCCTGGCCCGTCATTGCATCGGCAACGATGAGAACTTCAGGATTATCCAGTGACTTGCGAACATCTACCAACTGACCCATTAGTTCTTCATCAACTTGCAAACGACCGGCAGTATCAATAATCGCAACTTCTTTATGCAACCTTTTAGCTTCGGCCAATCCAGCTCGAACAATGTCAACCGGCTTCATAGATAAGTCAGAATCAAAATAATCCACACCTAAGCTTTTCGCGTGTGTGATCAACTGATCTTTAGCGGCCGGACGAAAGTTATCTGCAGGAATAAGGTAAACATCTTTTTTATTTTTAGTACGTAAATGAAGTGCAAGTTTTCCAGCGAATGTCGTTTTACCCGCACCGTTTAAACCAACAATCAAAATAGGAATGATAGGTGGACGATTAAGATTAAGACCTTCGTTTTCTTTGCCCATAAGGTTAGCAAGTTCATCATGCATGATTTTGATAAACTGCTGACCTGGCTCAACACCGCGAAGAACTTTTTCACCCAAAGCTTCAGTCTTAACTTTTTCAACAAACTCTTTTACAACTTTAAAATTTACGTCCGCTTCCAAAAGAGCAGTCTTAACCCTTTTGAGGGTTTCTTCAATATTTTCTTCCGAGATTTTATTTTTCCCACGGAGTGCTTTAAAGGCATCCGAAAACTTTTCACTTAGATTATCAAACATAACTCACTCTCTTTTTAAATTTAGCAGCGTGAAGCTTACAACATTTTCAAGAGAACGCGAAGAGTCGAATTAATTTTTCATTCTTTTCCGGTAATGCCCCCTAACTGCACCTATTTGCTGTTCACTCATGCCGTCTAAATAAGTTTTAAGAATAAAGAAGCGGTAGAGAATTTCTGCCGAGATCAGCCTGGCCTTTGGGGTATTGATATAAAGCAGTAACAAGGCCAATCCGAACTCGGTAATGTCGTATTTTAATAGTTTTCTCTCTCTGCCTTTTTCTCCACCTAAGTAGTTGTTTTCAATGATGTTTATGATCCATTTCAAATTTTTCTGCTATTTTCAGAGAATCAGTAACAGGCCCAAAAGGAGTGTCCCTACCCCAAACATCCCCCATTACATGTGTGTATACTAAATCTTTTAGCCGAGGTGGTTTGGTTTCAAAAGGAATATTTATACTAAATTTATTTTTCATTAATTCTCCTGTGATTTAATCAAAGGAAGAAAATATTAATTTAATACTGAAGTTTAAAACTTGGGTTAAGAAGTTTCTTGCATGAAATCTACAAGAATTTCGGTATATGATCTTTCATTTTCTGATAAAGCAAACGAATCTCATCTGGACGAGTATACTGCTCTCTAGTAACTAGAACTATTTCTCTGTGAGCGGATTTTTCCAAGAAAGGATAATAATTAATAAGGCCTTTCATTTTTTTATCGTCGTATAGTGCTAACTCTGGAATAAAAGTTGATCCATTACCACCAGCAACAAGATACTTTAGCGTAACTAAACTAGTTACCTGATTTTTTGTTGATGCCTTTTGTCGAGGTAACCGGCAAAAATCCAGCACTTCATCTTTTAAGCAATTTCCGTCCGAGAGTAGAATCAGATTTTCCTTATCCACGTCACTGACACTCACTTTTCCGGAACGTAATTTGATTTTAACTTCCGCCGGAATCGCCAACCAGAAAGGTTCTTTATAAAGCGAGTAAACTCGATATCTTTTTTCGTCAAAAGTGCGGGAGGCAATCAAAGCGTCGAGATCTCCGCGATCAAGTTTTAAAAGTAAATCATCTGTCTGCCCCTCTTCAATAATAAGCTCAAGCTTTGGATAGGCCTTTCTTAATGGCCCAATAATATAGGGTAAGTAATAAGGACCTACTGTGGCGATCGCACCCAGATGAAACTCTCCCACAAGTGGATGTTTTTTGTTCTTTGCCAAAGAAATGAAAGTTTGGGCGTGCATCAAGATTATTTTCCCGATCGCAATTAATTCAGTTCCTTGATCCGTTAATTGAACCGATCTTTTGCTTCTTTCGAAAATCTTCAATTCCAAGTGGCTTTCAAGTTTTTTAATCTGCTCGCTTAGAGTTGGTTGAGACACATGAAGTCGAAGTGCCGCCTTCCCAAAATGAAGTTCCTCGGCAACAGCAACTATGTATTCAATATCACGGATGGAAAGCTGAGAAATATTCATAGACTTCACCTATTGCAGTTATACAACTAATCTAATTCACCTATCAGTAAAAGTCCACGATAATGATTTAAAGAAAGGGAGATAAGCATGAAAAAAACATTTTATGACACACAAACAAAGAAGAACTTAGAGTCGGCATTCGCTGGGGAATCGATGGCCAATAGAAAATACCTTTATTTTGCTAAACTCGCAAGAGAGCTGGGAGATGAAGAGGTTGCAAGAGTATTTGAAGAAACTGCTCATCAGGAGACACAGCATGCTTTTTCACATCTTGGACTCATCTACCCCAAAGAAAGCTTGAGTGTTGAAAAATTATTGGAAATGGCAATTGAGGGCGAAAGATATGAGCACACTGTGATGTATCCAGGATTTGAGAAAACAGCGATAGAGGAAAATGAAACCGCTGCCATTTCAGAATTTAAAGAGCAGGGACAAGAGTCGAGGGAACATGAAGAGCATTTTAAAAAGACCCTCGAATTAGCACGAAAAAAATTCGCTGCTCTTAAAGTAGTTGAAAAGATTCATGCAGATCACTACCAAAGTGTTTTAGATAAAAAGAGAGGTGCAAAGTGAGTTATAGAAAATATAAATGTGTCTTGTGTGATTTTATTTATGATGAAGCAAAAGGCGATCCTGATTCTGGTCTAAAAGCTGGAACACGCTTTGAGGACATTCCAGACGACTGGCATTGTCCTGAGTGTGGAGTGACAAAAACATTTCTTGAATTGATGGGATGAACTAAAACTTTTGAGCAATGAAAACCAGGCAATCTTCAGGGGCAATAGCAATAAAGTCGGCCCCTGATTCCTTTAAGACAGTAGCGCTAGCGCTTGGGTTCCACGTGACGCCAATACTTTTGACTCCAAAGTTTTTGGCCCCAATTATGTCGTTACTGGTGTCGCCAATCATACAAATAAGAGACTTTTTTGTATCGTGAAGCATATCAACGAGTCCGCTGATGTGAGGTTTAGGAAATGCATCATCGATTGTGGAGATTTGTTCAAAAAAAGTACTGATTCCCAATTCTTCAAGGATTCTAAGGGTAGATCTGCGGTCACGTGCGGTCCAAACGTAAAGAATTGAATCAGCGGCAAGAGCTATTAATAAATCTTTGATTCCAGGATAAAGGCAGTACTTTAGTTGAGATGTATCTACCAGCGTTCCATCACAATCAAAAACTATGTGCTTTTTCATGTAAAAAGGCCCTCAAATAACTGATCTTGATCTTAATCCTACTAGATCGGGTATGAAAAATCTATTAAGGGTTTGCAACTTTAGGGAGCTTCGATTAAAAAGTACCCATGAAAAGCGTTGCCCCTTTTAGTCCCATACTGACTTCGAAGATTGAGAAATTTCAGTCTTTTGCGAAGCCCACTTCTTTAGGGACCGTTAAATTTTCTTCTCGTTTAATTCTGGCACCTATGGCCGGAATTTGTAACCTGCCCTACCGACTACTTATGCAAGATTTGGGTGCCGGTGGAACAGTATCTGAGCTCATATCGTGCCACGGTATCAACTATGGCAACCAGCGAACGCTAGAAATGCTTAAAATTGATCCGCTGGAGAAAACTGCAGGCATACAACTCTTTGGTGAAGAAGCCGAATCCATGGCCCGTGCTGCTGAAGTAGCGGAAAGCTATGGCCCCAAATTTTTAGATATCAATATGGGTTGTCCCGTAAATAAAGTGGTCACTAAGGGTGGTGGCTCTGCACTCATGCGTGAAGTGAAAAACCTTGCTCCTCTCTTTGAAAAGATGAGAAGCAAATTGAAAATCCCGCTTTCGATAAAAATCAGAACTGGCTGGGATGCAAATTCACTTAACGCTGGTGAGATTTTAAAAATCGCTCATGAAAGTGGAATTGAGTGGGTGGCGATTCATGGTCGAACCCGCACGCAACAATACACTGGGACTGCAAATTGGGATTTTATCGAGTCCTTAAACGAAATCAAATCACTCCCCCTTATTGGAAACGGCGACCTTCATCACCCATTTGGCGTTTCAGAAAGATTGCAAAAAACACAGTGTAACGCTTTGATGCTCGCGCGTGGTGCACTTAGAAATCCCTTTATTTTTTTAGAGTCCCTTGATTCCGGATATGCTTCTCAAAAGCGTTCCGTTTTTAACGGCAATGACTATTGGGAAGTGATTCAAAGACTACATGTATACATCACAGAGACCTTTCATGATGAAAGAGCTTCTCTGGTTCAGCTTAGAAAACTCATTGTTTGGTTTGCCGCCGGCTTCCCCCATGCGGCCGCTTTTAGGTCCCAGATCTTCACCTGCCCACATTTAGAGGACACCATGAAGCTGACTGAGGACTACTTCCTATCCTTGGGAGAATCACAAAAATTCATTAATTACGACGAAGTATTCATGAGTTCCGGCCACGGTTAAGGTTTTATTCCGACAAAAGCAATAAAGTTCTCAATGTCTGGACCAAAGTGTCCGATTATAGAGATATGCGATACCTATTACTATTTTTAGCAATCCCTTTTCTATCAGCTGAGGCCGCAGCCCCGGACTGTAAAAAACTCAATGGATATGCGAATGATTTGGAAAAAGCCATTCAATCGAAGCGTTTTACAACTGAAGAATGTCTCATAATGGACCCCAAAGAATTCACTCTTCCCGATTTTGATTACCGCTGCAAAGATCTGTCGGCGATTGATACCCAGTTAAAATCAATTGAAAATGAGATTGCTCTTTTAAACGGAATTGCGAGTTTAAAGACTGAGATCAAAGATGGAATTGCTACCCTTAAAAAGTTCGAACAGAATCCTGCTCAGGCCAAAGAAGCTTCAGTTTCATTCGTAAAAAATTTGAATATTGCTACTTCCCTAGAACGTTTTCTGGCCACAACAAATACCAAGTCTGAAAATATTTTATCAGCAGTGGTTGCTGATAAGGCAGGTTGGACAGATCGTGCTAGTTTTATAGGTCTTTTAAGAAAGTATTGTGGCGGATTTCCTCAGAAAGGAACAGTTTGCGAGCAAGGCTTTGATCTAACTGAAGAAACATTTAAAGAGATAAATGATTTTGTCACAATTGGTAAAGATACCAAGAGAAAATTCGATAAGTCACAAATCAAAGACCTAAAAGATGCCTTAGCGGTTACAAAGGCCAATGGCAAAGGGTTGGAAGTTGGAAAGATTTATAGTTTCGGGCAACTTGCCTTGGAATTGAAAGATATAAAAACAGATGGATTGCTTTCTGCAGAACATATGCAGGTCATAAAAAATCTTCCAGAACTTTCAAATTCTAAAAGTTTTAATTTTATAAAGGATATGAAAGATTCGATTAAAGTATTAAAAGGATCAGAAGGACTTATGGCCACACAAGCCATCCCTTCTCGCTTTACTGCTCTTTTGAACGACCTAAAAAACCGCCAAGAATGGGAAATGAAAAGTAAGGTCTCTCTGGTATTGAATCAGTATGAAAAGGACTATCTTCCAGCTGACTCAAAGGATAAATGTGATAAGGCCCGAGGACTAGAAAAAGATAGTATCGCAGCTTGCTTAAGCCCACTTTCAACAAATTTGAAGCTACATACACACGAACAAAGGGCCGTCGATGATCTCATCTCTGAATTCGAATATGGTCAAAAACAAATCTCAACTCTTGATGAGTTAATAAAAGACTGCTTCCCTAATGAGGCCCTTACTTATCCAGAAAAATGCGAAGGTATTGTTTCTAAGCAGATGGCAGATCTTGTCGCAAAGTCTAATATTTTAACTGCACTTAAGGCGAAACATATTCAGTCCTCTCCCGATTTATTTACTTTCCGAAATTTTGCTCTAGAAAAGCTTCATTCCGGAGGATGTATGACCTCAACCGAGTCAAATATCACTTGTGATAAAGAGCTTGGCAATATTAGTAAAGAAGCAATTACGCTATCTGGTGACATCATTCACGTTTTTGCAAAACCAAAAGACGCGACAGTTATTGCGCAACTATGCCTTGAGAGCAAAGAGGCTAACATTCCAGGTAAAACTTTTCTGTGTGAAATTAAAGATGAAGTCGTTGTAAAAAAATCTGAAAATAACGACTCTTATGAAGCTCCAGTTTCACCAGAAAATTCCAATAGAACAGGTCAGGCATGGTTTGATTTAGGAAGTTCAATTCTAAATTCCGTTGCTGGCTACTTAGCACCCAAACCTATGGCCCCTATAAACCCTTATGGCCCTGTCTATCCTTATGTTCAACCAATGTATGCTCCTCAAGACATTTCGAGTAAGATCATGGATCCCTATTTATCTCACGGATTTGGTAATTACTATTCCACTCCTGGTGTTATGCCCTACTCATCACTTAGTAGCGGAGGAACGGCATCCTCCTACGATTTTAGTGGTGGATCTCATTTTAACTCTCCTATAGGCTGGTAATTGACACTTTTAGTTGGCGAATACTTTTCCCCTCTTAGAGCTAAGAAGCGGTAGAATCATTATTCTTTCAAGGACTTACTAATAGTTGCCTGAACTCCGGCAATTATTACCTTGCGTAGGTTAAAATAAAGATAACCTTCTGAAAATCCGAAAATAGTTAGGGAGAACTTGTCTACATGGATGTCAGATATTTGGTTTTATTATTTTTATTAGTCTCTTGCATGCCGTCTGGGCAGGTGAGTAAGGGTAATTTAGAGTCGGAAGGAACTTCGACAAACACCACTGGTGGAACATCCGGTGGCGATTCAGGAACAACGACCACAACTGAGACTCAGTGGAATTATCTAGGTACTCTTTCAAACTCAATCACAATCAACGTTTCAAATCTAAACAACTCCTATATTGCTGGAACTGACATCCAAACATTTCTGAATACCTCCGGGAGTTTTTCAGAAGATTATTGTTTGGTTTCTCGTTATTCAATTTCTGGATTTACTCACGAATTGCGCACACGAATCATACCCATCTCTTATTATGATTTTTCGGCAAAAAAAACAGTTAAGATCCTTCGTGTCGACTTTAATGATTTAGCAAACTCAAAACTCGCCTGTATCGTAAATACGGGATCACCTCTTGCGATCCAGAAAATTGATGCTAATGGTGTACTCGTTGCAGATCCGACTCCTACCGCTATCGCTGACACGACATTTGATCCATCTCTTATTTGCCCACTTTGTACAAGTGTCCTACCAGCAAGTAAAATGTTTGTGGTTAAAAAAACTCTGAGTAATTTACAAGAAGTCACACTTGCCAAAGTTGATATCAGGGCACTGACCCTTTCGATTGATCCAAACAACAATACAAATTCGAATGCAGGAACCTGCTCTCAAAGCGATTGTTCAGCACGTGGCTATGACTGCTGCCTTGATAATCAATGTATCACGGACGGTGCAACTCGTTTTTCAGCAACAACTCAATATGCATCACAGCTTTTGTCGGCCGAACAAGAAAGACTGAACAATCCCCTGTCTTACTTAAATTACCCTCATCTTTATTACATTTGCGGTTCATCCGTTCCAAGCACAACTGGTGGAAGCAGCGGCGGTAGTTATGTCCAAGGTCTGACTCAACTTAAAAAAGATTACTATTGCATTGAGCACATGAAAAAAAGTAAAACTGGTGAAACATTTCACCAAGACGTCTTAAATGGATTGAGTTTTTTTCCAGATGATTTAGATATTCCTGATGTCGTGAACTCTCTAACAACCCTATATCCACTCGATATTGAATGCCGTAACAACACTGATCCAACTTCCATCATGAACTTTAAGGAAGTCACAAAACGACTCTATCAAAACTGCGGTTGTGCTAAAACGACTCTCTCAGACATGATTACCTATTGTCCGGCCTATGATTACTCAGTCAATTTCTTTGAGGCTTCAGGTCTTCCAAATCGAATTGATTGTTACACTCCTCCTCCTGCAGGTAATCAACTTCCCCTACAACAAACAGTTACATTAAATTCGCGTTCCGCACCTCATCGATATTTTCGTTCGTGTGGCGATGAATTTGGAAGTACTGCAACTTGTGTGACAGGCAGTGCTCAAGAAGGCGACGTATTTGAATATCAAGACGAGGGAAATATCCTTCCTGTTCAGGAACAATTCGGAATGAATTCAATTCTGGGACAAATGAAAGTAACCCTCGATAAGGCCGTACCTGCAAAAACGGTTGCAGTAGAAATAGATCAAGTCTATCAAATCTCAACCACTTCTGGTTTTTATAGTCCTTGCCCTACATGTGGTAAGGATTCGTGGTTCGGATCTTTTAGTGCATACCCAACAACGGGTTATGGAACAGGAATTCAAGCAGTGGGGCACTCCACTTCACGAGATGCCTTTGATAACAACTCTACCGGTGGTAACTATGAAGATACAATATTTGGAAGAGCGTGTTGGATTCCTCCAACGATGATTCCATTTACTCACCATCCTTATGGATCAACACAAACTCAACGATTAGCTCGTTTGAAAACACAAGCCGCTTTGTATGCAAATGGTTATCAACGTGACTGGTATGGATTTAATAAAGGTGCCTTGATCGGATCATTTGATGGAGTTTCGTGGTTCGCAGTTGGTAAAGGCCGTATCGTTAAATCAACATCTAAAAAACTATTTCTGGCCATCAATGCTCCATTTGCTGACCTTGCCTCTCCAACTTTACAGGTCGTAAACGTGCAGGCCTATGATGGGATATCACTAGCAGCGCAACTTGATTATGATCCGAGTCTTCATTTATCTCACCCTTATCAAAACGAGGCAGGTAACTGTCAGGCAAACCACATGTGCTTGACTGATACAGACTGCGTGAGCCGACTTGGTTGGGAATATATGTGCGCAGATGTCCAGAGTCTAACAACTAAGTGGCCTCAATTTGATGTTGATGCAAAAGAAAAAGCAGGCGTCGCCGATATTTTAACCATTGATCAAGTTCTAAACCAAAAACGTTTCCCTTCATCAGCTACAAAACGTTGTGTCTATCGAGGGGCCGGATCATTATGTATTCCAAACTCATCAACCATAACTGATCTTAACAAGCGCAAAACCTTAACTTGTGCTCCCAATTTTTATTGTGCAAATATCAATACTGGTGGAGCTGTTTTCAACTCAAAAGTTTCTAGATATGGAGCAAACTTAGAAGATATTCCCGTCACTCGCAATCATTACTTTGGTAAAGATGCAAATGTTTTGGGACGACCCCTAAGCTACGTCTCCTCTTCACTTACAACAACCTTGCCAACAGATGTAAAAACAAACCTCACTCAGAATATGTTGCAGTATGAGACTACGGCCACCACTGCGACAGGAATTTGTCTTCCAGGAAAAGCTCTCCCTGATGCAGCTAACCAGACCACTTTAAACCCATATGAACAGCATAAATTTGCTGACTCCTTAGGAAGAACAGATTTCATCAGTCAGATCGGTGGATGTAACTCTGGACTATTTACAAGCTATCGCTACTCATCATGCCCAGTCATAAACAGTACTGGTGATTATGAATTTCTATCATCAACTTATTCTGCAACAACCCATCACCTCAGAGCTAGAACCCAAAACTCATGCGGTCTAGACACTTTGATCACAACAGCAAATCTCACTTCAAGTGTAGATACTTTATTACTCAGTTCTCCCTTTAGGGCAATTCAATCAAAAACTCTTAGTGCTCAAACTGTTGTAGAGCCAAGTTTTGCCCGGGACGCTTGCCTCAGGCGTGCAGGCTCAGTCTGTCACACAGACCTTGATTGTGGTCCTAACAAAATGCATGCTGATCAAACAGAAAACTTCTCGCTCGCCTATTTTGGTAATGAAGCTGAAAAAAGTTACTATAATGAATATTTAATATGTAGTCAGGCGAATCCAAAACCATCACCACTAGACACTCTCAATTATAAGGCGTTTGAGATGAAGAATAACCGTTGTTGTCGTGAAGTCGGTAGCGACTTAACGACTTACACTAGTTATATACCACTTAATGTAAAACCAAATTATGCAAGCAATAATGATACATCGACAACAAACGATGAATACCTTACGAACTCCTACGGTCTAAAAATGGATCAAGCAGCAGGTATCGCACCAAATGATAAGTACCGCTACTCAAGACTCGCAACAGTAGAAGATTTAGGAACTGCAAGTCGACCATTTCTCAATGCTTCCCAAGACAGAACGGCTTCAACACTGGTGGCGATAAATCCTATCAATACGACTGGTAACGTGATGACTCCATATCAATGGAAAACCCTTGGAGAAGCAAACTCTGAAGGTTGCTGCGGCGGCGGATGGATAAGAAAATTTTCTGATGGCGGTAATGACTGGACTCGCCGAGACCGTGTCTATATGGATGTAAAAAATTTCGCCTGTATTAATTCACGAACTCCTTTACTTACCCATCCAGAAGATTATGCCACTCAGTATGATAACGTTGCGGATGTAATCGCTTTGGTCAATCAAGATTACGGGGATTATTGTCAGAGTTCAGCTGGACAAACATCAGCTTGTGCTCAATTTTCAATTAGTAATAGTGCTGATGATACTGCTCCAGTAGCGCCTGCTACGCAATTCACAAGTAATCATTTAAAAACGAATGGTATGACTTTCTCGACTACCACTTACGATGATTTTTATTTTTATCCTAGGAGCGCAGACAGTAGCACCGCAGTCATCATGGATTTTACCAGTACTTCCGGCAGAAGAAATATTAGTATTAAGCTGCCAAGTTATCTCCCTCGAACAGCATTTGATTATCATTATGCTGCGAAAAAAACGTTTATTCCCAATGCAGACAGAAGGGATGGCTCACTAACTGGTTTAGGTGGGTATGGAATACAATATCATAGTGTTGTTATGCTTTATGATATTGCTGTTGATCTTACCCCTTCATCAACAAGCTTTGGCTACTGTACAATTCCTACGGGGGCTCAGTTATCCGCTCTAGAAGCACTTTCAAGTCCTACAGCTTCCAATAGCTTATCAATTTATTGTAATGGTACTGACGTCTGTTGCCATTCTTATGATCCGGCCACTCGAATACTTAAGGTGATACCAGCTGATCCTAGTAATGCAATGTGGACAGGAAAAAAGGTTGGAGTAAAAATTAGCAATGGCTTTCCCGCCGGTTATGGAATTGGTCAAAGAACAACCCCAGGTACAAGCACTCATTACCTAAAACGCTTAGGCCTATTAGAGTTAAGCGGTATTCCTCAAATTACTTATAAACCTATTACATGTAACGATAATGGCAGTCGTTTAGTTCCAGGAATCTTTAAGAAAACTGGCGTGACAGATATGTTGATGTCAGACTTTAATCAAGACTCTTACTCATACTCAGCAACCGATCCTTCGACATCTCTCCTAAGCCGATTCACAAACGTTCATGGTCTCGATCATGAAGCGGTTTTCTCCGAGAATGATTTTAAATGCTGTACTCCTCTTGGTTCTAAAACAACCACTATGGCAAAATGCTGTTCTAGTTTTGGAAATCTAGCAAACGATGGAGTAACCTATACCTGCGCTCTACCAGCGGGTACCGACTTAATGGTTTATTTTAACCGTTTTGTTTCTAATGAAGGACGAGGATCGACTCAACCTGGGGGTGGTCTAGTTGATGCTGACTTCAATCAACTTACTGGCGAGCCAATTATATCAACCACAGTAACTCAGAAAATTACGGCCCTTGGCTCTGCTTACTGTTCGGCGCTTAAGGTTCGTGTAGGTGGAGCTTTCGGATCATATGATTTAGAGCCTGATGGAAGTAATACAAATCAAAATGAAAAAATTTATGGCATTCTAGACTCTTCAAAAGATGAAGGGATTGCTACTGCAGCGAATCCCGGTTACACGGCATTTATGTCCGGCTTCCGATGGAATCACCATTTATATTGCGATGACTAAGTAGGAAAATGAAAAAG
>CAMDQH010000045.1 GCA_945905815.1 Bacteriovorax stolpii
GTATGTGGGCCATTCTTTGTTGAATGACAGGGGCTTCCTTTTCAAGGGCCGCCTCAGAGACTAACTTTTTCTTAAATCGTCCTGCTCGCGACGATGATTTAATAGGTAAATTTGTACTCATCTTGTATGATATTTCTAACAGGCTACTGGAGACCTGACAACAGAATCTAAGGAGTCACTTATGCATTGGATTAGTTTAGATCGAGTTTGGAGACTTGCCGGCCGTAAAAACGATATCAAAGTACGTTTTAACGATTGGTCACATGCGATCAAATATTTCACAATTATGGGTGAAAGCTCAGATGGTAAGCGTTTTGTTGGTACCTTAGACTCAGGCGAAAAAATGTCTTTTTCTAAAAAGTCACGAGGCTGGTCTATGTATGCTCGTGGTGATGAGCAAGGTGCGCGCGCGGTTTAAAAAAGTAAGGCGTACAGTTTCGTGCGCCCTATGGTTTTCTTCTAATATAAACGACCTTATCTACTTCACAGATAAGAGTACCTGCTTCATCTTTGATTTCAACCTTAAACACCTTATCCATTTTAGTATTAGCTTCTACATTTGCTATAATTTCATCGATAATTTCTTGAGTGAGATTAAACTCGGCATGAACTTTACCTTTACCAGGTTTCTTGAATTGTATGGTGGCGCCCTTGTCCCAAATTATGTAACCCTTACCTAAGTTTTTAATCAGCATCAACATGTACCACGGGTCAACCATGGAATAGAGTGAGCCACCAAATTGCGTGCCCAAGTAATTCTTATTATAAAATGTAAGAGGCATGGTGACTTTGGCGTAACGAAAATCTTTTGACACCTTTTCAAGTTTCACACCGGCCCCAACATATGGGCCATAAAAATTAATCGCCTTCTCTAAAAATTTTTGGCGCAGATCAAAAAGTAATCCACTCATACGTTAACCTTTTGTAGTTGTTCTTCACGAAGAATGGCCACATGTGAATCACCGTGAGCAAGAAGCTCACCGTCTGGTGAATAGACAGTCGCTCGCATGAAGATGAATGATTTTGTTTTCTGAAGGACTTCTGCTTCGATGATACAATGACCCATTTTCTCAGAGAAAGGTTTAAGGAAAGTGGTATTTAAGGAAAGAGTCGTGCAAGGTCTCTCGGCCGTAATATATGAGAGTGGTCCAAAGTGATCATCCATTGCCGCAGTTAAAAAACCACCTTGATAGGTCTTAATGGGATTAGTGAATCGTTTTTGAAAGAGGACTTTGCCTTTTATTTTTTTTCCAGGAGTAACTTCCAGATATTCAATCTGAAGTTCAAGTTGAGACGGAGGAGGAAGCTGGATATCAATTCCTTGATCATTTAATTGCGCCTTTGTTTGGGATAATGTTAGCAACCAATCTGTATGAACGCTCATTTTATGCCTTAATCAGTTTAAGATAGTTTTTAAGATTCTTGATTACCATTTGAGAATCATTATTAATCCTCGCAAGTTGGATACTTCCCTGGATAAGGCCCATTGTTTGAAGGACAGCATCTTTAACAGAGAGTTTTAGGCCATTTTGTTGTTTAATTTCTTTATAGAGTTTTGTAAGCCAATCCTTCTGATGCTCATGGAGTGCTTTTATTTCTTTTTGAAGTGCTGGATCAACCAAACTCCATTCAAGACTCAAGGCCCCGACAGGACATACTCTTTGTTTCTCGCAAATCCATTTTGTAAGTGTTTCCGCATAGGCCACGATTTGTTTTTCAGCACTAAGATGCGCATACTTATGACTCCAACTCAAAAACGCTGATTGATAATAACGATATAATTCAACAGCAATGGCGTTCTTTGAAGGATAGTGGTGAAACAGGCTTGCCTTCTTTATGTTTAGGCTTTCTGCAAGTTCTTGCAAAGAAAATCCATTTAACCCCTTGGAAAGAAGCATCCGACTGGCCTCATGTAGGACTTGATCTTTGGTTGAGCTGGACATGGATTGATTCTCCGGTTATTCTTATTCTAACCTACCAACCGGTCGGTTGTCAAAAAGGAAGATTATGAGTTTCAAACATAAGGGTGCAATTATTAATGGATCCCGAACTCCGTTCGTAAAATCGATGCAAAATTATCAGGGTGCTTCTAATCAGGATCTCTTAAGCACAGCGTTTAATGATTTAGTAGAGAAGTGTCATCTTGAGGGTAAATTATTAGGTGACTTCATTGCTGGTACTGTTATGAATCATCCCTTTGCGGCCACCGGTGGAAGAATTATTGCTACCGCAGCTAAGATTCTAAAAGAAAAAGGTAAGGGACGAATCCTGATTAGTATCTGTACCGCTGGTGGTATGGGTGTAGTTGCAATCATAGAGAGGTAATTTATGCATATGATATGGAGAACCCTCTGGATATTTTTCATAAAACGATTCTTTAAGAAGACTACTCTTAATGATGTGACTGAATATTCGATGCGAGTTCTACCAACAGACCTGGATCTTCTTTTTCATGTTAATAATGGGATTTATTTTTCACTAATGGATTTTGGAAGATGGAATATGGTTTTTAGAAACGGTGTTTTTGATGCTTGTTCCAGACGAGGTTGGTATGGAGTGGTTGCAGGAGAAAGCATCACATTCAGAAAGTCCTTAAAGCTCTGGGACAAGTTTACTTTGCAAACACGGATTGTGGGACATGATGAAAAAAATATTTTCATTCAGCAAAAATTTATCTGCCGTGGTGACCTAATGGCAACTGGTCTCGTCCGGGTAAGGCTCCTTAGAAAAGAGGGCGGATCAGTCACAACTCAGGAAATCTTTAAGGAAATTAACGCTTCTTTTGATAATAACAAGACTGATTTGAGTGAGGAGTGGCGGGCGCTAGAAACGTGAAACATATAAAAATAAATTACAAAACACTTATTCAGCAAAGAACTCTGGGGGATAAGCTCTACGTCATGGAGGCCATTCGCAGTCTTGACGAAGCGATTGATCAGATTTGCGAAGTTCTTACGAATGAGGAACAAAAAGATCCTTTTGCAGAAGATCTATGTCCTTATTTTGGAATACTCTGGCCAGCGGCCGAAGCGCTTTCAATTTATCTCAATCAACATTCAGAACTTGTAAAAAATAAATCAATTTTGGAGCTCGGATGTGGCTTAGGTTATCCTTCTTTAGTGGCCACCCATTTAGGTGCAAAAGTTCTGGCAACAGACTTTCATCCTGACGTTGAGGAATACTTCCTTCGCAATTGCCAACATTCCAATATTTCTTGTCAGTACATGCGACTTAATTGGCGTGAAGACAAACAAGACATAGGCCTGTTTGATATTGTGATGGGTTCAGATGTTCTCTATGAAAGTAAACATGCCCCGGAAGTTGCGAAGGGTTTACTTCGTTTTCTTAAACCTGGTGGGAAAATTTTATTGAGTGATCCTGGTCGCAATTATCTGCAGCCGTTCTTAGAGGCCATGAAGAATGAAGGCTTCGCTGAAGAATCCGAATTAATTACAGTAAAAGACAAAGAAGTTTTTGTATTTCTCTTTTCTAAAAACTATTGAATATATTGTGTGAAGTAGTAAAGGCTTGTAGCTGCTGCCATCAATGTGAATTTTAAGATCATCTCTATCCTTGAGAAAATGTAAACCTTCATGGTTTAAAATATCTTAACCAAGGATAACGATGAAACCAAGAAAAAAATAAAGATACAATATTAGTCGGAATTACTGAATGAGCCTTGGGGAACAATCCTCAATCTCATCTAAGACACCTTTTACCGTCAGATCTGCCTGATTTTTTAGATCTGTTAGACCCACCATTAAAAAACAATAGAGGTCTTTCTTTTCATCCGTAGTCAGGTCAAGGTGTCGCGGCAGATTTTGCGCCAGCGTTTTGATTCGGGCCTGCATGGTTTCCGGACGCTCGTCTAGTTTTAAATCCTCACGATAGTTTGGATGCTTGGGATGCCAATTAAACTCATGAAGAGAGCGAATGGGGTGTTCGTAGTGATCAATAACTTCCCACATCGTAGAGAAAACGCCGGAGTGCATATAAGGAGCGGTCAGCGCAATATTTCGGAGTGGTGTAACACGAAAGCGGTAATCACTTCGTCCTTGATCATCACCATCTTTAACACCTGGCCCAATTTGTGGAATGCCGATATTTTGAAAACCAAAAGAGGATAAGTGATCTCCGCTATGACAATTAGTGCAACTGGCCTTACTCAAAAAAAG
This sequence comes from Bacteriovorax stolpii, assembly GCA_945905815.1. Taxonomy (GTDB): domain Bacteria; phylum Bdellovibrionota; class Bacteriovoracia; order Bacteriovoracales; family Bacteriovoracaceae; genus Peredibacter. The sequence continues at coordinate 4,176 of CAMDQH010000045.1, forward strand.
AGTCGCGCCTTTTTTCATTCGCTCAGTCATAAATTTGGACTCGCCCCGTAGGTAGTTATCCCAAGGAGTATTATTCGCCAGAAAGTGATGCCTCTCAAGTTCCGCGAGTGCATTTCCGGCGTGGCCGATATTAAAATTTTCTATGCCGGGAAAAGCTTCCCGGAAAAATCTTTTGTAAGAAGCACCGAGGCGGCCATTCAAGAGTCGGTCCATTACAGCTTGCCAGGCCTCGAGACGACTAAGAGTTGAACCTTGTCCTAGCATTTCTTCAGGCGAGGCCATCGGAAAAAGTGCCTGAGCGGCCAATAGGCCATCGAGGGTATCAGCAATATTTTTAAGTTTTGGAGTCGGACCATTTAGTCCATCTTCGGGAGTTAGCCATCCACCTTGTGGGTGTTTCATAATTCTTCCGTCCCAGAACAGTGAACTCACGCCGGCCAAACCTAAATTATAAAGAGCTGGTGTGTGACGAGGAATTAAAACACCCTGGGATTGCATGCGGTTTTTCGCCAGCCCTTCAGCACCTTCTCCAACTGACAAGGGCAGCGTGTCCCCGGAAAAGCCGCTTAGGCTATGACAGGCGTGGCATGAAATATTGTTTTTACCGGAAAGTTGATTGTCGTAAAAAAGTCGAAGTCCCAATTGATAAAGCGCTTCATTCTTTGGCCGTGGTGCTGGCAAACCTTTCAGATTCATCATTTGAACGTATTGCTTAAGATCTCGATCTGTATCCTGGGCAAAAGAGTAGGGCAAAATAGTTAGGAAACTGAGCAGCAGAAGCATGGGCTAACCTTTAAAAAGTCTAGTAATAAAAGCCTACTGTTTGACATGCCAAACAGCAAGAAAAATCATGGCATTTCGCAGCGCTTTATTGGTATTATTATTCCATAAAATTAATCACTTCAGGAGTGCTTCGTGGGACGTAAATGGAACAACATCAAAATGAAAAAAGCGGCTACCGATAAGCTGCGTTCACAAAGTTACACAAAAATTTTGCGCGAGATTCTCATGGCCGTAAAAAATGCAGGCCATGCTGAAGTAGAATCAAACTTTGCCCTTAAAATAGCTCTGATTAAGGCGCGTGAATTCAACGTACCAAAAGATAACGTTGATAAGGCGATTAAAAAAGGGCTTGGACAAGACGGCGCCATTATCGAAGAAATAAATTACGAAGCTTATGGAAATGATGGAGTCGCTTTATTTATTGAAACAGCGACTGATAATCCAACTCGTACTGTTGCTAATATTCGTTCTTACTTAAATAAATACGGCGGTAGTCTTGGTACTTCTGGTTGTCTGCAGTTTGTGTTCGAGCGCAAGGCTTCATTTACAATTAAAGAAGCTGGCCTGAACAAAATGTCGACTGATGATCTGATGATGGAACTTATTGATTACAATATTGATGATGTGGAGAGTGAGGACGGGTTTGTAACAGTCCAAGGCCCAGTCGAATCATATGGTGAAATCTATAAAAAGCTCGAAGAATTAAAAATCAAAGTTGAAGATTCTGGTCTTGAGCGTCTGCCTTTAAACACAAAAGAAATTACTAAAGAAAGTTATCTTAAACTTCAAAAACTCATTGATGTGCTTGAATCCGATGACGACGTTCAAAAAGTTCACCATAACTTAGAGTGGAACGAAGCTTTTGCAGAATAATTAAAGAAAGGACTTCTTATGTATAATTCAGAAATTATTGGTTGCGGTATGTATGTTCCTGAGAGAGTGGTTACTAACCACGATCTCTCAAAAATCATGGATACCACACACGACTGGATTGTTCAGCGCTCAGGCATTGAAGAGCGACGATGGGTAAGTCCCGAAACTTCAACAAGTGATCTTGCACTCATTGCTTGCGAGCAAGCGATTAAAAACGCAGGAATAGATAAAAGTGAAATTGATTGCTTGTTATTTGCAACAATTTCTCCAGATCACGACTTTCCGGGAAACGCTTGTTTTCTTCAACCGAAACTTGGTCTGACTGATATTCCAGCAATCGATGTTCGTCAGCAATGTTCGGGCTTTATTTATGGTATGAGTATCGCAGATGCTTTCATTAAATCCGGCCAGTATAAAACCATTCTTTTAGTTGGAGCAGAAGTTCACTCAAAAGGAATGGATATATCCACAAAGGGCCGTGATGTTGCTGTTCTTTTTGGTGATGGTGCTGGTGCTGTCGTTATTCGTCGAACTGAAGTTAAAGACCATGCCAAGAGTTCTCATATCATGTCGACGCATCTTTTTTCAGAAGGATCAAATGCAAAAGCTCTTTGGGGAGCAGCTCCTGGTTCAGGCCTAGGTACGGTTGATCGAATAAATAATTTACATCTTGAAGAAGGTCTTCAATATCCGTCTATGAATGGAAAGAAAGTGTTCGCCAATGCTGTTCGCAGAATGTGTGAATGCTTGATGCTCGCACTTGAAACGAACAAAGTTAAACTCGAAGATATTGATCTGTTTTTATTTCACCAGGCCAATCTTCGTATTAATCAAATGCTTGCGCAGGAACTTAAAATTCCTGAAGAGAAAATTTTTAATACAATTATGAAGTACGGTAATACCACAGCTGCAACGATTCCAATTGGGATGACTGAAGCCGTGAAGGCCGGAAAATTAAAGAAGGGGACACTTGTGGCATCTGCTGCTTTTGGCTCGGGCTTTACTTGGGCCAGTTCGGTTTATCGCTGGTAAATGTCTGAAATATTGCCTTGACGCGAGGCGCAAGCAGTAGATTTTACACAACTCTGACGTCTTGTCTGGTCGCATTATAACAACCTAGATAAAACGACCGCATGAATTTCAAAATGTTCATTTTTGTTCTACTCATTTCGATCAGCGACTTAAGTCACGCACTTTATGGCGCTCGCACAATTACACCTTCTCAATTTTCTGCAGTTGTTACGATTCATTTAAATGATAGTGAGAAACCAGAATATGATTCATTTTGTTCGGGTGTTTTAGTTGCTCCTGATAAAGTTCTTACGACTGGCCATTGTATTGAAGTCGTTGGTTCCAAGCTTTATGAGAAATGGAACATATTTACCTATGAGCCCAATCTGATAAAAATTAAAGCGGGCGGTAATAAATATGAAGTTGCTGATGTTATCATTGCTCCTTCTTACACGGAAGCAGTGGGGTTTGAAGGTGAGGATTTAGCAATTATTACATTGAAAAAACCACTTACTAATATCAGGCCTATAAAAATGGTCAGCAAAGGTTCTCTTAAGGCCGGACTTGTAGTCACGTTGGTGGCACGTGATAAAATGGCAAATTCAACTATTACTGCTGTAAAAAGTTATGCTGGAAATTTAGTTGTATTCACAGATGGTACAAAGTCTGGGGTTTGTGAAGGGGATTCTGGCGGAGCTCTACTGGTTAAAATAGGCAATGACCTTGCTCTTGCTGGAATATTGAGTGCCCAAAGTGAAGGCTGTGAAAGACAAACAGGTACATCTATCTTTCCCAGAATTCTGCAATAGTAAAATTAATTACAAAAGCTTATTCAGCATCTCTTTGGAAGAAGTCTCAACTTCTTTATGAAGTGAATTCCCATGAGAGTCCATGGTCACGACTACTGGAAAATCTTCTACACTCAATTCCCAGATTGCCTCGGGTAAACCAAACTCTTTTAAATATAATCCATCAACTGATTTAATCTTTTCTGCAAGCACCTGAGCGGCCCCACCTACAGCATGAAAATAAACGCAGCCATATTGTTTACAGGCATCAAGGGTTTTCTGGCCCATGCCGCCTTTACCAATCACGCCAACAATCCCGTAATCACGAATGACTTCCCATTGGTATGGTTCTTCTCGAATAGAAGTGGTTGGGCCTGCAGCAGTTACAGTCCACTTGCCTTTCTTATCTTGTAACGTAACAGGGCCACAGTGATAAATGATCTGGTTTTTCAGATCAACGGGTGGCTTATTTCCATCATGTAAATATTTATGAACAGCATCACGACCAGTAAAAAGTTTTCCTGATATGAGAACCATATCTCCCACTTTAAGTTCGCGAACGGCCTCAACACTAAAAGGATAATCGAGCTTTTTCATCTTGTTTCCTAGTAAAGCCATTTCTTGATGGCAAAGTTTTTATTCATGACAATTCCCTGACGACGAAAAGCCCAACACATATAGGAAATCGAAACAAAAAATGAAGCAGGTACACGGTTCGCACTTGTGATCTTACAAGACAGGAGAGTGGTTTTTCCACCAAAGCCCATGGGGCCGATTCCTAATTTGTTACATGTCTCAACGATTTCTTTTTCTAATTTATCTAGATCTTTGTGAGAGTTTTTGTCATCGAGTTTACGCAGGAGCTGCTTCTTAGCAAAGTAAGAAGAGTCTGCACGGTCGCCTCCAATGCAAACACCTAAGGCACCAGGGCCACAACCTTTACCTTGCGCTTTATGAACCGAATCAAGTATGACCTTGCGTACACCTTCTAAATCGCGTCCTGCTCCAAGAGTTGTATCTGGTAGAGAGTATTGAGCAGAAACGTTTTCACAACCTCCGCCCTTGAGCACAAGCTTGACTTCAACTTCACTGCCTTTATGTTCATAGAAATGAATCGATGGATGACCTTCACCTAAATTCGTTCCAGCATTTTCACCGGTAAGTGAATTAACAGAATTCTGTCGTAAATAACCTTTCTTAGTGGCAAGAGTAACTGATTTTTTGATCAGTTCTTTAAAGGGAGTTTGGTGAAAACTAGGCGGGTGATAAATATAAAAAATAACCGTACCAGTATCCTGACAAAGTGGCTGAGACTTGTATTTAGCCAGATCAATATTGGTTTTAATAATTCCCATGGCGTAATCAGCGATGGTATTTTTTTCTTCATTCTTGGCGGCAGTAGTAATCGCCTTGAAAACATCATCCGGCACAACTGTTGAAGTTATACGAATAAGTTCAACGAGGGATTCCATTGTCTGTTGTTTGGAGTCTAATTTTTTTGGCGAAACTTTCTTAGAAGCCTTTTTCTTGGCAGCTTTTTTGGTCATGGAGAAACTCCTTAAAGTGAATGAGATTATTTTATGGTTCTTAATTGAGTTTTTGAAGAGAAAACGACTAATAAAACGATGGAAACAGGATAAACCAAATTTGACAGGTATTGAGTTCGAATCCTATAATATGAGAAAATCTCAAGGAAGGTTATATGTCGTTAATGCATATTAAATATCAAGGCAATCTACGGACTCAGGCCACTCACATTGATTCAAAAAATCAAATTATCACAGATGCTCCCAAGGATAATCAAGGCAATGGTGAAGCCTTCTCTCCAACCGATTTACTTTGCACATCACTTGCAACCTGCATGCTGACCATTATGGCGATGAAGGCACGGGTACTAAAGGTAGATTTTGGGGAAGTTGAGGTGAAGCTTGAGAAGAAGATGACTTCTGCGCCTCGGAAGGTAGGGGAAATTGTTCTTGATTTTGATTGGCAGGGGTTGGATCAACGTCTAACTTCTGAACAGATGGAGCAACTGAAGGAAGCGGGATTAAATTGTCCGGTTTATTTGTCTCTATCTCCAGAGGTAAAGAAGACTCTTCACTGGTAATTTGAATCTCTTCAATCTCTTGTGGCGATATGTCCTTGGGAATGGAATCCAGAACTTTGTTTTTTAACAGCTCAGCTTCTATAGCAATTGGATGACCGAAGGAAATAGAGTCTTCCATCGGAATGAGTCCTGATCTGGCAAGCTCAATTGAGGCAGCAATAGTCATGTTCTTTGTAAGCAAAGCGGCTTTTATTGCGGTCTGATTATTCACAGTTGCACCCGAAACCAAATTTATTTTTAAGTGTTCTTTTGCGTCCCCAGTCTCAAGAATGATTTGTTTAATTTCATAAGGACTTAAGAGCGGATTGATATTGAAAATTTGGGCTGCAGTATTTGAAATATAGGGAGCCGCCATAGAAGTTCCGCTGGAAGGTGAGAAGAGGTTTTGTCCGTCGTGAGAGTAAACCTTGGGAACAAAAGATAAAATCGCCACACCAGGGGCACCGATATCCACATGAGTCTTTCCGAAATTAGAAAAACTAGCAAGATAGTCTCCGTTCATCGCAGCAACGGAGAGAGTGTTAGGAAGTTTAATTTTCGAAGGATAATGGGGGGAAAGGTCATTATCTTGTCCGGAGTTTCCGGCCGAAAAAACGAACAAAATTCGCGGATATTTCTGAATGATCTCAGTCGAGTGTTTTAAAATATTTTGGAAATATTCATCGACGACTAACTTAAGCCTTTGCTCTTCAATTTCAAGCCCAGTAAATTCCTTATATTTCTCTCTGAATTTAGTGGTGATACTTTTGAAAGAAATCCCATAGGAAGCATTCACAATATTAATGTCGTTCAAGGAAAGATATAGGCAAATTTTAGAAAACTTTCTTATGACTCGGTCCTGGGAGCTGGTCACATTATCTTTAAACCGTTCTTCAGAGTTTTTATTCGTCAGTCCTTTCGATTTTGGCATATTGACTGGTTGCGCTATTTGAATTCCGCGTAGTGGGAAAATCTTGATATTTTCACCTTCACGCAAAGCGATCCCCGCAACGAATGTCCCGTGTGAATGCTTTTTAAATTTTTTAACCTGTTCAATAAACTTTTTATCATTATCCCTTCTTTGAAACCATTCAAGTTCGGCTACAGAAAGTCCATCCTTATGTTTCTTTGCACGTAAATTCCGATAAAGAAATATTTCTTGCAATAAGGACTGGTCTTTAATGACTGGTTCTTTAAGATGTTGGTTATCATGAAAATTCCAATCACTGAATATCTCCTCATCCGATTCGTGTTTCAAGATTTTTGGTTTTAAAAAGTCATGATCCAAGTCAAAGCCCGTATCGATGATAGCGATGTTGGAGGCGGATGCGACATTAAGGCAAAAGAATAAGAGTAAACTAAGCAAGGATTTCATCCGGGGATTGTAGTCGTGAAACCGTAGTCTTTCGAGTAAAAAAAAAGGGCCTCCTTTCGGAAGCCCCCAATTATTAAATTCGAACTACTTTTTAGCAGTCAAATTAACTGAGAGAGTAAAGTTATTATCAATTGCCTTGTCGCCAAGACCCTTGAAGAAATCACTCGATCCGTATTTAAGATCCCATTTCGTACGATCAAGAATAACTTCTGATTTCGCAGTAACTGAACCATCTGGTTTTGACACAACAGCATCAAATTCAATTGGATTTGTTTTTCCAATAAAAGTAAGATCGCCTTTGATTTTAAGACCAGTTTTAGTCTTTTCTGAACTTTTGATTACGATTTTAGCAGTTGGGTTTTTTTCAACATTAAAAAAGTCTGGACCTTTCAAATGACCAACTAACTTGGCATTATATTCATCCGTAGCTGGAATATCAGCAACAGTGATTGTTTTCATATCAACGTTAATTTCACCAGAAGTGATGATGTCGCCTGTGAAAGTTAAAAAACCATCTTTAGTTGATACGTTTCCATTATGGCCACCAACGATTTTTTTTGCTGTCCATCCAACTGTCGAAGCAGTGTTATCAATTTTGTAAGTTGTAGTCATAGGCTTGTCTTGAGCAACTGCGACTAGGGACGTAGTCAGTGCAAGTAACATTACAGATAGAGTCTTCATTTTATTTCTCCTTGAATTGAAATATTATTTGTTAAGAAGTGCTTCAATCATGGGGTAAAATCTGATAAATAAAAAGAAACATTTTTTAATATACACGATAAGTAAAATTTATCATTATGACATTTGACCAACTAATTGTTTTTCATAGGATTATTCAGTCAGGAAGCTTTAAAGCTGCCGCAGACTCGCTGCACAAGACACAGCCAGCGATAAGTTTTTCTATTAAGAAACTTGAGAAAGAATTGGAAGTAGATCTTTTTGATCGGAGTTCTTACAGGCATACCTTAACTTCCCATGGAAAAGCCTTATTTGAGCGCTCACAAAAAGTCATGCAAGGCATGATTGAACTTGAAACAATGAGTAAATCTTTTCAGCAAAAAGAAGAACCAGAAATAGGTCTTTCAATTGATGGTATTTGTCTAAGACCAGGTATTTTAAAATTACTTAAGTCATTCAGAGATCAGCACCCTTTTACGAAAGTGAATATGAGTCTGGATGCTCTTTCTGGTGCCGAGAGAAAAGTTTTGGCAAAAGAAACTGAAATTGGCCTCACGTCTTTTGTAAGTGATAGGACTTCACTGGAGATCGTTCCTTTTGCCTCAGTTACTATGGTTCCCGTTATGAATACAGAATTATTTAATGAAAGGGAGGTTAAGGATCAAAATGATCTCCTGGAAATAGACCAGATCGTAATAGGTGATATCAATCCAAAAGGGATTACTTTTGGATTACTTGATAATGGAAAGAAATGGCGAATCTTAGATAATAATTTTAAGCGTGAAATTATTCTATCTGGTCTGGGCTGGGGGCACCTTCCAAGGCATACGATAGAGCAGGAGTTGAAGGACGAAAAAATCGTCATCCTTGATTTTGAAGACATTCATCCTCGTGAACTAGAAATTAACCTTATTAGATTAAGAAAACAGCACTTTGGGCCAGTCGCAAAAAAACTTTGGGAAGAGCTAATCTCCTTCCAACTCTGAGTTTAGATTGTTATCCTTTTTCATCTAATAGAAGAGGTTTCATGCTGGCAGTCATTTTTAGTCTTCTGCTTTTCAGTTTTTCTTTTGCTAAAGTCATTGAGGCCCCAGTTCCCTTGGTTGATTTTCAGCAGAATCCTTCTGTCATTGAATGGAGTAAAATTGATACTGAGCATTTTGAAATTATTTTTCCCAAAGGAATTGAAAAGCAGGCCCAAAGAGTTTCTCATTTATTAGAGACGGCCTACCCACTAGTTTCCCGTTCACTTGAAGTGTATCCCAAAAAAATATCTTTAATTCTTCAAAATCAATCTACAGTATCAAATGGATTTGTAACCTTGGCCCCAAGAAGATCAGAATGGTATACGACGCCGGCCATGGATCCAGAACTAACTAATACTGAATGGCTAAAAACTCTCGCCGTTCACGAATTTAGACATGTTGTTCAATTTCAAAAAACAAGACAAGGTTTTAATAGAGTCTTAGAAATTTGGTTAGGTGAAATCGGTCAGGCCTTGGGAATTGGATTAACTCTACCGCCTTGGTTCCTTGAAGGTGATGCTGTTGGAATAGAAACGGCACTCACTAAAGGTGGAAGAGGGCGATTACCACTTTTTGAAAGAGATTTACGGGCATTACTTTTATCAGGTAAAGACTACGATTATGATAAGGCCCACCTCGGATCTTATGACGATTATATTCCCAGTCACTATGTGTACGGCTATTTCTACACAACTTATCTTCGAAATAATCATGGAGATCTTTTCCTCTCGCAAGTTTCGCAAGTAGCGACTAATCGTTCGTATAATCCATTGACCTTCTATAACACCTACGAAGACCTAACGAATATTAGCTTTGAAGAATTCTATCGATCTACGATGAAGGATCTAATCAAAAGCTGGAAAGGAAAAGAGGCCAGCCTAAATATTACACCATACGAAGTTAAGAATGTTTTTGTCGACCATGATTGGATTAACTATCTTTACCCACAATCAGTTGGGGAGGATAAGTTTTTTGCGTTGAAAAAAGGTCTCTCTTATATCGATCAGTTCATCCTTACAGATGGCAAAGTTGAAAAAAGCATTCTCTATCCCGGACCTCTACAAAACGAATACCCATATAAAGTACGAAATGGGAAGTTTGCGTTTGTTGAATTCGAAATTGATCCACGTTGGGGTTACAGAGATTTTTCTCGGATAAGAGTTTTTGATATAAAAGAAAAAAAAGAAATTGCCAGTTTTCGTAAAACCAAAGGCCGATTGGCCGTCTTGGATCAGACAGCAGAATTTGTTTTGTATGTGGATTGGAAAGAAAGCCAGAGTCAAAACATAGTTATTCGTAGATTAAATGGTAAGGAAGTTTACCGATTAACTTACCCTTTCGATAAAGTAATTACTTCAATTGATTGGCTTAACCAATCTGAAATAGTCATGGTCATCAAAGATATGGATGATCAGAAAAGAGTCGTAAAGTTATCTCTCTTAAATCAAGAAGAATCGATTCTGTTACCCAACACACTCTCCAACCTTGGCTTTCTTTCAGTTTATTCTGGTCGAGTCTTAGTGGAGAGTCCGACATCAGGTATTGACAATATTTTTGAAGTTTCCGATAGCAAGTTAGTTCAGCTAACAAGTGCGCGTTTTGGTGCCTACGCACCATCTGTTTCAAATGATCAGCTCATCTATAACGATTACACTGCCTACGGTATGAATATTGTTACTAAAAAACTTGCCTGGGATGAAAAACAGGAATCAAGTAATAGTTTTGTTCCAATCTATGAGAAGCTATCCGCTTATGAGTCTAAGGGTGATTTAGACAAAAATTTCTTTGAAAGTAAAAACTTTCCTATCTCAAAATATTCCCAAAACAAGAATGCCGTAAATCTTCATAGTTGGATATTTATTGCACCTCCTTTATCTTCGATCATTACACTTCAGGGCATTTCCAGAGATGTTATGAATAAGTTTTCGCTCTCTGTCGGTGCAAACTATGATTTGAATCAACACGAGACACAGGGTTTTGTTTCTGCTGCATGGTCTGAATATTATCCTGTATTTGATTTGCGTTCAGCTTATGGCGGGAGAAATCAAGAAGTCCTTGTGGGGGCCAAGAAAGTTAAGGACCATTGGGAAGAGGGAACCTTTGAAGCTGGAATGCAGATACCATGGGCAAAGATCACGGGGCGCTTTACTCAGTCTTTGAATGTAAGGGGCTTTGGAAAAGTTATTAAGGTCACAAATAAGAGGAACACTGACGGAACTGAGATCAGTAATGTCGAATTGTTTTCACCGGGAATCGAAGCTCAATATAGTTTTCTTTCACGGACTTCACGCAGAGACATTAATCCTGAGTTGGGGATGGCACTTCTTACACGCTTTGAAGAAGGAAAAGATATTACTGGCAATGACATGAATGGATCCATCTTTAGCGGTGATTCCAGATTTTTTATGCCTGGTTTTCTTAAACATCATTCTTTTTATCATCAATTTGCTTACGAAAAACAACAAGATGATCTTTACCAGTATTCAAGTTTTATTTTACGGCCCAGAGGAACAAAAAACGTATTCTTGGAAGAATCTCGCAAATATTCTGGAAATTATCTCCTCCCTCTTTTTTACCCAGACTGGCATTTGTCTCGATACGCTTATTTTAAGCGTATTTCGATGAACCTATTCTATGATGAGCTCACTGGTCTTTATGGTGGGCTTGATTACCATGCAGCTTCCACTGGCTGGGAAGTTTTGTTTGATACTCACTTTTTGCGGATTTTTATACCGATTACCCTTGGTGTGCGAGGTAGTTATGTTCTACACGGGGATGCCAAGAGTAATAATTATGAATTTTTTGTCACGACCTTGGGTGGTTATTTCTGATAAGATATTTAGGGAGATTTAATATGTTTCGATTCATGATTGGTTTGATTCTTTTATCGTCTTGTAGCTTAGGCACCGTTAAGTCTGGTGGCGATAAGCCTTATGTTTATGATGTCTTTAGTGAATATAGTCTTGATGATCTGAAAGAACTTTCCCCCCACATAGTGACGACTTTTAGTCGTAATCCCCAAAAAGGGAAGTTGGACGATTTGTTTTCAAAAAAACAATTACCGATAAAGCGAGTGGGTATCTTGGTTTTTGAATCAGAAATTCAACCGACACGAAGTGGTTTGTCCGACGAAAATAAAATATTTCTCTCTGAGCAGGGAAAGCAATTGCTTACTGAAAAACTTTTTTCTGTTTGGGAGCAAAGCTTTTCCATCCTTGGTGAAGGCATCGAACTCATAAAAGTATCCAAAATTAAAAAGAGTAAAGCCTTTAAGCTTGATGGACTTGACGTTGAGGATTATATCAAAACCCAACGTTACTCGTTGGCGCCCGATGATATCTTTTATCTTCCAAAAGGAAAAAAAACGACCATGGCCACGATTCTCAATCCTCGTGGAATGAGAGATCTTTCTATGGCGTTAGTTCCGGCAAGCGAAATGATGGCCGGACCCAAGTTTTCAGAACATGCCAAACATACACTTAATGAAGTGGCCAAAGAGCTTAAACTTGATGCCATGTTTGTTGTGATGAACAGAATACATTGGACTGCTTCCCATGTTGACAAGCATTCGGGCGCGATTATCCCTGAAGAAGTTGTGATTACTCTTGAGGCTTCAACACTCATTCCATTATCCATTTATCGTGAGCGGATGAAAAATTTGGGGGAGATTAGGGATATACCTAATACAACGATTGCCTACAGGACTTACGAATCAACTTTAAAGATTCCAGTCTTGATTTCAGTTCAAGAAGAGCTTCAGACTTTTGATACTATTGAAAAGGAACTTCTCGGACCGACTCTTAAAACTTATAACGATCTTTCTCAGATGCTTCAGATGCGCATTGTGGAAGATATAAAGCGGACCCACAATTAATATGGATCGAAATCAATTCCTTCGAAGGGTGAAGTTTATTCTTAAGTTTGGCCGGGCCCTTCACACGGTAGGAGCTCCTGCGCATACTCTTGAAGGAACACTGCAGGACATGTGTCAGCTTTTTGGTATTCAGGGAAACATCGTCTCCCTTCCAACGGCCATTTTTTCTTCATTCACTTACGGCGATGAAGAGATCACTAAAATTGAGCGCGTTATTCCCATGGGCGTGAACTTAGGCAAGTTATCCAGAGTTGATCTCGTTGCCCGAGAAGTTATTCATGGGAGAATGACTTACGAAGAGGGAAGTCAGTCACTGGACACTATACTTACTTCAGAAAATCCTTATGGGAAAATAATACGAGTTTTGTGTTTTCTATTTTCCTCTGCTGGATTTATGGTTCTTTTCGGTGGAACTTGGGGGGATTTTCTTGCTTCGATTATGATTGGATCAATCATCGGGATGATTTCACTTTTGCAACCCGTTCAAACAATCGGTTTAGTCGCGCAAATGTTTGAAGCGATTATTGCTATTATTGCTGCTTTCATTTCTTATTTTTTAGTCAAACTTGTTCCTTCGCTAAATGTTGGAGTGATAATCTTATCTAGTTTGATTATTTTTATGCCTGGACTTTATATCACGATGGCGATCGCGGAAATTGCAACTCAGAATTTAACTTCCGGAACCTCAAGGCTCATGGGTGGAGTGATGATTCTACTCAAACTTACCTTTGGCGTTTTCATTGGCGCTAAAATAGCTTCATTTGTAAAAATCCCTTCGATCCCAATTGAATTTAGCACGATACCTGACTGGGTCACTTATATTACGTTGCCGGTAACTGCTTTGATGGCGACAGTTATTTTTAAGGCCGAAAAGAAAGATTGGGCTTGGGTTACCCTCGCTGGTGTTTATGGTTACTGCTGTTCAAAGTTTGCGACTCATTATCTTGGTCCAGAACTTGGCATTCTTATTGGTGGTTTTTTTGTTGGAGCGACAAGTAATATTTTTGCTCGTTTAAAAGATCGACCCTCTAGTTTATTTCAATTCCCCGGCATTATACTTTTAGTTCCTGGATCCATGGGCTACCACTCATTAAGCTTTCTTTTCGAACGCGATGTTGTCGGTGGTTTAGGAACTGCTTTCAATATGATTGCACTAGCAACAGCTCTTGTTGTTGGCGTGTTTTTAGGTAACATTTTAGTCAAGCCTCGTCGTAGTTTATAACTCAACTATTGGTCTCATTCTGACACTTAATCAGGGCCAAAATTGCAGAAATTGCGTCTCATTAGTATTTGCCCCTGCATGCACAAGCTATTAAATTTTGCCGACTTGATGCAATGCTCGTCATGCATGCATACTTGGTCCTAGGACTTGCATCATTAGTTTTGCGTAAAGAGTCATCCAGGATGGATGGCCAGTATTTGAAACCAAGGAAGGTATCCAATGACGAAATCATTTTTTTCCGTCGGCCTACTCTTGCTTCTAGTTAGCTGTAATACAAAACCAGAGGATTGCCCCTCAGCAACGGACGAGCCACTTTCTACCTCGATTGAAAAAGAAGATGCAACTTCACCGACAACTACCGGTTGTACTCCAACTGAAAATCCAGATGATCCTGGCAGCGATCCTAGCGGTGAACCAACAGGTGATGTTCCACCTGAAGCCCAGCATTTCGATATCAATGTGTCCCTCACTAATTTTGATGCTAACGATGAGATAAAAGTCAGAAAGGCTTTTGAGATCATTAAAAAAGTTGTTGCGAGCAAAGAATTTAAAACACGTGTTGAAAATTTCACTTATGGTGGAAAAAAGACATTTGTTGATAATGATTCATTTTCTAATTCTGACATCTATCAAAAACTTTTAGATGGAAGTGAAGATTTGGTACCTGGAATGGATAATCAGATGGATCTTGATTTGGAACTATATTATTCAAGCCGAAGTACTGTTGGGTACACGTATGCAACAGGTTTACGAATCTGGATGAATACTAAATTCTTCGATGCATACACTCCGTGTGAAGTAGCTGGTAACGTATTTCATGAGTGGACTCATAAATTAGGTTTTACTCATGCTTCGAATTACTCAGTAAGTCGCGATTCATCTGTCCCTTATGCTCTTGGTTATCTTGTGGAAGAAATCGGTAAGAAATACGAATAATCAAATCAAAACATTCTAAATCTCAAGGGAAGCTTAATGCTTCCTTTGTTTATTCTAAAGATATTTCATCACGCACTGGTTTTATGTAGAACGTCTAGAGTTCACCACAATTCTTTGCTAAGTTCGCCCCAACATTTTTTAAGGAGAAGCTTATGCGTTTTCTATTATTAACTTTTCTCTCTTTTCTGGTTTCATGTGGTCAAGGGAGTTCATCAAAAAAGACTCCTGATCTTCAGAACCAAGAATATGTAACGGAAGTAAAGCAAATCGACTTACTTGATGTTGCCATGGATATATCTGTGGAAGTCAGTGGCCATAAAATCATCTTTAAAGAATCATACAGTGAATCCACTAATGGCGTGAGCACTACCTGTAGCTTAGGTGTTACGTCAGGTGAATCATATGACTTTCAAATTAGTGGAACATCAATGTTGATTAAAACTTCATCAGACAAGAAGCTGACTTTTAGACGTGTCAGTGGTGTTGGTGACAGTATTGTGGGGAGCTGGACTGGAAGAGCTAAAGAGGGTAACCAGCTGATTCTCAGACGTATGACATTTTTGAGTTTGGACCGTCTTGTTATGCGCACCCACTGCGAGAGCTAAGAAAAAGAAAGTTTGGGGGAGCTGATCTACTTCATAAGATTAGTCATTTTGGTTTGCGCGATTTTAATTATCTAAACTCTGTGAATCGTTTAAAATGGTCCATTGATTCATCAAGAACTCGGTTACGAGTTATTGGAAATAAAGTGAATGAAATTATCGAAAAAGCCGACTTGTTAATTAAGGTCGCCGCTAAAAAGGCCAGGCTACTACTTGAAGATGCCGCTAAAGATGCCAGACTACTACTTGAAGATGCCGCTAAAGAGGCCGAGGTTATTCTTATAAAAGTTGCTAGTGAAGCAGCTAAGGAAGCAGCTAGTAAAGAACAGAGAGAAGCAGCTAGAGAAGCAGCTAGAGAAGCTGTGGATACTACATTCATTATTGACTCTCTTGGGATCGGCATATGGAAATGGGATCTAATCACAAATTCTCTTGAGTGGGATAGAAACATGTACCGCCTCTATGGTGCAGACCCATCTGACTTCAGTGGTGCATATGATGCGTGGGAGAATTCTTTATCTGCCGATACAAAGGTAAAAGCTGTTGAAGAGATAAATAATGCGGTAGCTGGTGGAAAGTCCTTTGATACAACCTTTCAAGTCGTTCAAAGGAACACTGGAAAGATTCAAGAAATTCGAACTCGTGCGTTTATCATTCGAGACGAGAATGGCAAACCATTGAAAATGTGGGGTATAAATATTGATCGGACACGGGAAGCTGAACTTGAAATCGAGTTAAAAAATGAACAAATTCGG
>CAMDQH010000046.1 GCA_945905815.1 Bacteriovorax stolpii
AAACTAGGCTTGCGCATAAGTTTCAAAACTTCATCTTCAGTATGTTCAGGTGCCACTTTCAAGCGACCAGAAACGTGATGAGTAATCAGTTGTTCAACATACTCTTCATCTTCTTTGGGATGGCTAGATCGTTCATCAAACATGAGGTCATATCTAAGACCAGAGCTTACAAATGCTTTTTTAACTTCAGGGTGCTTACTAACCTCTTTATACAACTCAGTCATTTGTGTCGGATTGGTATCAAGGTTTTTACAGATTTTTGGAAATATGCATGATGGGGCGGCACACTTGTCGCAAGTTTCCTGATCAATCCCCTTCATCTGATACATGTTGGCCGATGGCCCCCCCATATCTGAAATATAGCCTTTATAATCAGGCATCCGAACAACTTGATCCAGCTCTTTCATGATTGATTCTTTGGAACGAGAGGCAATCATCTTCCCTTGGTGAGCAGAAATAGTACAAAAGCTACAACCACCGAAACAGCCACGATGAGTATTGATCGAAAACTTAATCATATCAAACGCTGAAATGGGACCACGATCTTTATATTTTGGATGTGGTAAGCGCGTATAAGGGAGATCCCATGAGGCATCAATCTCTTTTTCGGTCATCGTTTGGTAAGGAGGGTTGATAACAAGATACTTACCTTCTACTTTCTGAGTCAGACGTTTTGCAAATTGCTTATTACTTTCCACTTCAACATGCATAAAGTTTTTAGAATAGGCTTTCTTATCCTGCAAACAATCCTCATGGCCTGTGAGCTCAAAAGTTTCCCATTGTTTATTTTTAGGCAATTCTTCATTTTCAGGTATTAAGAAAGCTGTTTGCGGAATCGTTTTGAGAGAATCAAAAGGAATACCTTTGACGAGAAATTTAATAAGATCACGAATCGGCTGCTCGCCCATTCCATAGATCAAAAGATCTGCACCTGAAGTTGTGAGAATATTTGGCATGAGCCGATCTGACCAGAAATCATAATGAGTGACTCTTCGAAGAGAAGCCTCAATCCCACCAATAACGACAGGAACATCTGGATATAATTTTTTAAGAGTTTGTGAATAAACGGTGGTGGCATAATCAGGTCGATGATCTGGAGAACCACCAGGAGTATAAGCATCGGTAGATCGTTTACGTTTTCCGGCCGTATATTTGTTAACCATGGAATCCATATTCCCTGATGTCACACCGAAAAAATATTTTGGTTTTCCAAATTTTTTAAAATCTCGCAAATCATCTTGCCAGTTTGGCTGAGCAATTATCGCCACTTTCAATCCCAATGATTCAAAGATACGCCCCATCACTGCAGCACCGAAAGCCGGATGATCAACGTATGCGTCGCCAGTAATGAGAATAATGTCTAGTTCATCCCAACCGCGTTTCTTGGCCTCTTTAACAGTGGTAGGTAACCATGCCGTGATTGGGATTTCGCTCGGATCTATCTTTTCCATGGGGGGGAATCTACACATGCACTTATGGAAAGACAATTAAGTAGTAGAAATTACATGCTTGTTTGTTAAGGGCATAAAAGTCAAGTTCTCTGTAATCTCAATGACTTCTTAGTCATCGTCCTGGATATTTTTCTGGCAAGTCTTTTCAAAGAGAATGAAACAGTCTTCTAAAGGGGTATCAATGAACTTTATCTTTATGTCACTTAAAACATCAATTGGGTGCCGGTCGCAATCCATGAGAATCTGATAAGCGATTTCCTGGGCAGTCATTAAGCATTTAGTCAGTGGCAAAATTGAATTAGAAGGAACTTTTGCAATTCCAACTCCAGATAATGAGCCATGATGCTGCTTAATTATTATTGAGGATTCGTGTGGCGCATTTTTGTATTGCTCAATAAGTTCGAATGCTTTTAATGCATGCTCATTGATTATTCTTTGCTCAACAGATGAGAGCTTAACCACTTGCTCTGCCGATCTGATATGAATTTGACCACTAAATTTTAATGTGTAGTCACAAAACATTGATGCAAAAACAATTTTCTTTATTTTTTCTTTCTGACCAACTTTATCCATTTCATCAATGATCTGAGTTGCAATAAAACATGTGAGTTCCATTAAACGGTAATTAAAAGAAAGCTCTTTTTTAGTCCTGAGTTTTGCAAGGAACATAGAAAAGTTATCCTTACCCCCTAAGACGTCTTCATTTATCTGATTCAAAACACTCTCACAAACCTCAATAACTCTAGGTTTAAAACCTAATTTCCCAACTATCTGCTGGGTAGTGACAAAAACTTCATTAGTTGCAATTAGTTTTTCATCGATGGTTACGTATTCTTTTTGCACTTTATTGATCATACTATTAATCAGCATACGTGAAAAATCTTGATTATTTTTCCTTTCAAAATACAAGTCCTTGATCCCTCTAGACAAGAATCTATTAAAAGTCGTTTCATCAATTTCTTCATGCGCCGGAATACGTTTCAAATATTTCCCATCGGAAATCTTGACGAATAAATCAAATGGGAGAACTTTAAAATGAATAAGAGTATCTATTGGAATTGATATAAATCCTTCTTCACTGGGCAGTGTAGGGTTCAAAAGACTTCTTATCTTAACCAAAAGATCTTCAACTCTGTATTTTGAGAAAATTCTGACGTCTTCCAAAACTAATTTATGATCCGTTAGAAAAAAAACGTTTTTTATATTATCTCTGCGCGAATTTATCTCCCCCTGTAGAGAATAAAATATTGCTGAATCAGCAGGTTCATCAAGAATGAGAATGTCAATATTAGAAAAAAGCGAAAGCATTGATGTAAATTCACTTAGCTTTTCATGAAAAACAGTACTTACCCCATTTAAAGCACGACACTCTAATTCAAGTAGAGTTTTAAACTCAATTCTCTGAGTGAATATTACAATTTGAGATATGTTCATCATTCTGATTCTTCCAGGTATTTCTCATCCAATTGAAACTTTTCCGGAAACTTACCTTCCATGCCTTTGTAAAAATCCATAATACTAGTCATATCCTTGGTCACCTCTTCAGGATAAATAACCAAACCAAGTCCAGCCGTTTTTGTTTTATAATCCGCATAGCCCAAGACAATTGGAACTTTTGCTTTTTGAGCAATATAATAAAAGCCTGTTTTCCAGTTTTTATTTAAACTACGTGTTCCCTCAGGAGAAATCATTAAGACAAATTCGGGATTATGTGTGAATAATTCCGAAATGAGGTCTGTTTGACTAAGGCCCTTTAATTTATCTGTCGTATTACGATTAATGCCGATTGCACCAAGTGATTTAAAAAATGTGCCAAATGGAAACCTTAGCCACTCTTTTTTAATTACAAAGTGGGCATTTCTTTTCATTAAATAAGAAACCGCCAGAACTGGAATGATATCGTAATTTGACGTATGAGGAGCTCCGATGAATACAAAAGAGCGAAGATCATTAGGTATTTTATTTTCAAACTTCCAACCGCTAATTTTAAACAAGAAAGTGCAAAAAAATTTCAACATTTCAGTTACCCATAATGAGTTTTATCTTATCGACACGGGTCATCTTCTTGATCACAAATTCATATTTGGATGCTGATGAGCGGTCTTTGAACGTTTTTCGGTAAACAACCTCTACTGGTATATTTCCACGAAAATACTTAGCACCTTTTTTAGAATCAGAGTGCTCTTTAAATCGCCGCTCAACGTCTGTCGTAATACCCGTATAAAGGTGTCCTTTTTCGCTTTGAATGATATAAACGAACCATTTCGCTTGTTTCATGCTAACATCTTAACTCGTATGGCCCAAATTAACATCCCATTTTCAGAGTTCTCCTTTTCATTCTCTCGTAGCGGCGGTGCTGGCGGTCAGAATGTTAATAAAGTGAACTCAAAAGTTGTCCTTGAGTGGGATATTAACAAAAGTGAGGCAGTAGCCTATTCAGTCAAAGAACGATTTAAGGCCAAATATAAAGGTTTTATTAATACTGATGGCATAGTTCAAATAACTGGACAAAGACACCGAAGTCAAAAAGATAACATTGATGATTGCATTCAAAAACTTCACGACATGCTTAATGAGGTATTTATTGCACCTAAAGCTCGTAAAGCAACTAAACCTAAGCGAAGTGCAGTTCTTAAACGGCTCAATTCTAAGAAAAAAGACGGCGAAAAAAAGCGAATGAGAAAAACTGACTATTAATAATTCAGGCCGCACTCTGGACATACATTAATGGTTGGAGAAAATGTTGAACCACACGCCTGACAAATAACTTCGCTTGCATGCGGATCAAAGACCTGTGCAAGATTGTCAAGATTTGGTTCATGCCCCTTAACATGTTTCAAATAATCATTTTGGAAATGAGTCTGAAGAGTTCTAGCATCGGCTTCATCGGCCCATACTTCAACCGTAACTTTACATCCAGTCGTGCACGTTTGAGGATTTACTTTAAAAGTAATATCGACCCCGAGTGACTTTAATTTGAATTGGTGGTTTTTGGCTTCCTGAAGATCCATCACGCCTAAGAATATCGATTCCATATTTACCTTTTAAACTTTTCTTCAAGATACTTTAAATAATCTTTGACGCCTAAATCACCCACAAGATCGGAAGCTGTAATACTACGCCCTTTTGAATGGATATTTTTTACAAGGAAGTTCAATATCCCTGAAAAGTCACCCTTCAAAATTTGCTTATCATAATTTGGTAAATCCCTTTTAAGTTTCATATAAAGCGACCCTGAAATAAGGTTACCTAGGGTGTAGGTTGGAAAATAGCCAAAAGCTCCTCCTGCCCAATGAGAATCTTGCAAGAGGCCTTCCGAATCGTTCTTTGGAACGATTCCCAGATATTCCTTATATTTTTCTTTCCAGACTTTAGGAATATCTTTCGCATTAAGACCATGATTGAAGATCATCTCTTCGATCTCATATCTAATGATTATGTGGAAATTATAATAAAGCTCGCTACTCTCGACTCTTATTAGGCCAGGAACCGATTTATTAAAAACCTGAAACAATGTTTCAGGATTAATTCCCTTCATCGATTTGGGAAAAGTCTTTTTCATTGCAGGATGAATGAATTCAGAAAATGAGCGAGAACGCCCAATGATATTTTCCCAAAATCTAGATTGGGATTCGTGAACAGATAAAGAAACAGCTTCTTGAAATGGTGTTCCTTCCCATTCCCTTGGAAGGTTAAACTCGTAAAGTGCATGACCTACTTCGTGCATAGTTGAAGAAAGTGAATCTAAATGATTCAAATCATACCTTGTTGTAATACGCTGATCTTGTGGGGAGATATTGATACTAAATGGATGAGAAGAAATATCTAAGCGAGAATGGTTTTCTGACAAACCAAACATTTTTGCCACCTGAAGGCTAATTGCGCGCTGATCTTCAATTGGAAAAGGCCCCTTAAGGTCTCTTACGCTAACAAATCGACCATCTTCTTTTACTTCATTTGATAATTTGATCAATCCATCTTTAAGTTCTTTAAAAAGCTTAGTTACTTGTGCGGAGGTAAACTCCTTATCATGAAGTTTGATTAAAGCATCATATGGCCTTTTGGCTTTATAATATGTGGTTTCTCTACGTTTTAGATCGATCAGTTTTTGCAAATGAGGAAGATAAGATTTGAGATCATTGTTTTTTTTTGCCTTCGCCCACACATGCGAGGCATGAGAAGTTGCGAGGGAGAGCTCTTCAACATACTCTGGTGGTAAGGCAAAATTTAACTCATAATCCCACTCAAGTTCCTTAAGAAGTATTTTCTCTTGGGAGGATAGTTTCTTTTTCAACGAAAACTCTTTAAGCAATACTTTATAATCAGGACTCGTTATATGAGCGTGTATTTTGCCTTGTATATAGCTTAATCTCTTTGCACGATCATCAATTGCTCCACTAGGCATCATCGTTTCCATGTCCCAATGAAGCAGACTTTGAATACTTTTAAGATAAGAATATTCCTGAAGGTACGTTTTAATTTTTTTCATTATTTTCCTAGTTTTTCTTTGAATTCATTTTCAATAAAACCAAAAGCCAGAACTTCTTTATCTTTTTGCAAGATAGGTCTTTTTATCATGGATGAGTACTTGCAAAGAAAATCCACTTTTTCCTTTTCACGAAGTGCCTCATACTCTTCGGCATGCTTTTTATAAGTTTGTCCTTTGGTGTTGACCGGAAGTCCTCCAAAGGATTTTTGCCACAATTCAATTAATTCGACCGTAGGAGGTTTTTTTTTGAAATCAACAAACTCGAAAGCAATGGACCGCGACTCAAGATAAGTTCGTGCCTTCTTTACTGTGTCACAATTAGGGATGCCAAATAGATAAATCATTAGATAATGATAGAGCAAAGAAGGTAATTCAAAAAGATTATATATTAAGAATAAAGAGCGATAGTCTTAAGAATTATTTCTAGTTCAACTGGTTTACCCAGGAAAGCCGTAATACCAAAGTTTTTTAATTTCTCTTTAGCATTGGCCTCTGCAGACATGACGACAACAGGAATTTTAGTCCATTGCGGATTTTTCATTTGCTCAGTTCGAAACGCATAACCATCCATCACCGGCATCATTAAATCCATTAAGATAAGATCAGGGGTCTTGTTATGTTTTAGATAATTCAGTCCTTCGAGCCCATTAATAGCTGTGGCCACATTGTAGCCTTCGCTCTGGAGCAACTCAACTAAGAGCTCTCGAATTGAATTATCGTCTTCAACGACTAAAATTAATTTTGACATTACGAGTAATTACCAAAAAAATTGAAATTTGTAAATTAAAACAGCTAGTTAGTGCGAGAATCATTAAGCTCTAGTAAGTCTTTGTAAGTATTTAGCTTCAGATAATTTTTAAGCAAAGTTTAAATATTCTGTTCAGCATTCATAGGAAATTCCATTATAAATGTCGAGCCCTTGCCGGGAACACTCTGTACATAAAGTTTTCCATCATTTTGCTCCATAATTTTACGCGAAATATAGAGACCAAGCCCTAACCCACTTACCTCGTTGCTTGAAATGGCCCGCTCAAATCTTTCAAAAATTCTTTCCGTGTCTTGCTCCTTAATGCCAGGTCCCTTATCGTGCACAAGTAGCTGAACAGTATTCATTTTTTTGCACACCTCAATTTTAATAGGTGTCCCCGCTCCATATTTCTTAGCATTTGTAAGAAGATTCACAATGACCTGTTCTATGCGGTAAATATCTAAATAGCCGATTAGCGGATCAGTGTAGACAGCAGTCATATAACAGCCAACTGATTCAATTTGGGGTCTAAATCTTTCAACAACGTCTTTAACAAAAGAACAAAACTCTATTTTCTCTTTTATGAGAGTTAATTTCCCAGATCGAATATGTGAAATGTCCAACATATCGTCAATTAGTCGATTAATCCGCATGAGATGCCTAAGATCAGCTTCTATCATGGTTCCCACTTTCTCGGGAGTGAAAGAGTCTACAATCTTTTTATCAAGATTTCTTTTCCTCATTTGATTCTGCAGAGTCAAGCTTTGCAACGGAGTCTTAAGTTCATGAGAGGCAATTGATAAGAATTCATCTCGCGAGCGGATGGCTTCTTGCGAACTTAGGTGAATGAGTGCATTCTCAAATGCCATCGAAGCACGACATGCTAGTTCTTCTGCCAACCAAATATGTTTTTTCTTTAAATCTTTCTGCGAGTTTTTCATCGTAAAGAAAGTAATCATTCCAAGAATACTTTCACGCCCCTTAAGACGAACACTGATTGACGATTTAATCGAAAGATCTGCCAACGCATTCAAGTACTTCTCCCCATGAAAAGATAATGACTGACGAACAAATTTGTCTACATCCTCAGCAAAAAGTGACTTGCCTGTTATCAAAGAATTCATAATGGGGTGATTTTCGAATCGATTAGGAAATTCTTCCTCGATTTTTGTTATTTTATTTACCGTTTCACTTTCTGGATGAATCACAATTAGGCGCTTTAATGAACCATCAGGCAGTAACTGATCTATATAAACTCCATCACAAAAATATTCAATGGCATGTGACCCCAGAGTTTTTAATAATTCTTTGTAATCTAATGACTCATTTAGTAGCTCCGAAGCCTGTGACAGGAATTTCTGATCTGTCTCTGATTCAATTCGATCCGTTATATCCATCACCGTACCCATCATATGATAAGGCTTGCCTTGTTCATCGTATAAGGCCATACCTGATTCTTGGACCCAGCACTTGACTCCATCTTTTCTAATGATTCGGTGATCAATTCGATAAGATTTTCTTTCTTTTAGCGCGAGGGTAATTGTCGACCACAAATAAGTTCTATCTTCAGGATAAATTCTTTCATTTAGTTCATCAGATGTTTTTGAAAAAGTTCCTGGACCATAACCATATATTTCTTCAGTCGTTTCATCAAAA
Organism: Bacteriovorax stolpii; assembly: GCA_945905815.1. Taxonomy (GTDB): domain Bacteria; phylum Bdellovibrionota; class Bacteriovoracia; order Bacteriovoracales; family Bacteriovoracaceae; genus Peredibacter. Next base: position 8,345 of record CAMDQH010000046.1, read on the forward strand.
ATAACATGATTCGTATTCGGTATCCATTCCCAGATTCCAATATTTCCCGCTTTTACGGCCATCCCTAGTCGATCAGAAATAATTTGAAACTTTTCTTCTGTTGATTTTTGTTCAGAAATACTTTCAATAAGTGCTTTCTGGGTTTCGATTTTCTCCGTTACATCTTTTAAGATGATCGCTATCCCTTGAATAATATTGCAGTCATCTTTTACGGATGAAATCCAGGCCTCAAGCCATCGTGTCTTATACAGAAATGCGGGTACTTCAACTTGTACATTGTCTTGCTTCACCCGTTCAACAAAACTCCAAAATCTTTCGAGACCTGACTCAAAAATATCTTCCCATGCCTTGTTAAGTACAAGAGGAAGCCCATCCAATGAGTAAATCCCCATCGGTAATGTCGACTGATCAAAAAATGCTGCATAACGAGTTTGAAGCTCTTTGTGATTTCTTTCTATCTCTACAACTTTTGTAGTATCTGTCCCTATCGCATAAACGCTGTTGTCTTTAGAAATTGCTGTCCATGAAATCCAGCGCCAACTCCCATCTTTATGCCAGCAGCGTGTACTTAATGTTACTGAAGGCTCTTGGCCTGAAATGAGCAAAGCCATTTTATTGTTTGCTAATTCTTGATCATTTTCATGGATCAAATATTTAAAAGGTTTTTCAATAATTTCATTCGGGTCCCAACCCAAAATCCGCCCTTGAGTAATGTTCGTTTTTAAAATATTCCCTTTGTGAGAAAGAATGACGACAAGATGCATGGGAATGTTCAGAATTCCTTCATATTCATTTCGATTTAAATCAGCAATAGAGTTCGTCTCCATTTCGCAAGCATGACAAACTTCTTAAGGATCGACAAGAGGTGTCAACCTAACTTTATTCGCAAGATATCTTTCCAAGCGTTTGTGTATTTAGGTGAGCGAAAGTTTGCAATCGTCCTCCACGCTTGATTAGATCCACATGCCGCGCTTTGAATAGTTTTGGCACCGTATCGCTTGTTAATAAGATCAACCACCTGTCCCAATTTTTCATTATCATCTGAATGCTCATCAAAGAGATCCATTTGGTTTTCTGTACGTGGAACAATGTGATTCAGTAAAACTCCTCCCTTCTTATATTCGTAACCAGACTTGAAAATATTATCCAGTACTTGGTGCGAACCTTTAATTAACCTTAAGGTGTCTGATGTCCCTGAGATAAAATTTTGACTGCCAGTACCATAGTACTGAGGGGCATTATCATTAAAAGAATTCGTTTGAATAAAGACAGTGAGACTAAAACATACACTATCTTGCGCACGAAGTTTTGCTGCTGAATTTGTGCAAAAATCTGCGAGAGCTTCCCGTAACTCACTTTTTGTATATACGGAAGAACCAAAGCTTCTGGAGTTCCCAGTATTTTTCTTATCTTCGGCTTCTTCAATTGGTAAACAACTTATTCCACGCAGTTCATCCTGTACTTGTCTTCCGGCCTTAGTCAGAAGCTTCTGAATCAATTGCTCATCTTTATACATTTTGAAATCATAAGCTGTCTTAATACCTAACATATTGAGTTTTGTACTGCTGGCGTAACCGATACCCCATATATCCTTAACAGGAAAACTCTTCAATATTTGATCTATTTCTTCATCATCTTTAAAAACCATCACTCCATGTTGCTTCTTAGAAAGTTTATTAGCAATTTTCGAAAGGACTTTCGTTTTTGCAATTCCAACTCCGACAGGAATTCCGGTAAATTGCAAAACATCACTACGGATTTTTTTTCCATATTCCAATAGATCATATTTATCAAAGCCATCAAGCTCCAAAAAAGCTTCGTCAACGGAGTAAATTTCAAGACAAGGTGTAAAACCATTAAGAATACTCATCACACGCCTGGAAAGGTTGTCATATAGTGTATAGTTGGATGAAAAAACTGCGACGTTATGTTTTTTTATCCGGTCTTTTAGCTTATAAAAGGGTTCACACATTTCACCAAAACCCAGGGCCTTTGCTTCTTTTGTAAAAGCAATAGCACAACCATCATTATTCGATAAAACAATGACTGGTCTGCCCCGAATTTCTGGTCTAAAGACTCTCTCACATGAACAATAAAAAGAATTGCAGTCGACTAATCCAAAGTACTTCATCGAAACTCCCTTAGAAGTGTCGTTACAACTCCCCAAATAAAATCCCCCGAATCAGGATTCTCATTTGTTAGCTGAGTAGGTAAAAAATAAGTGAACTTAAATTCCCCACTTACTACTAATAAAACCAATTCACCTTTCTGGGGCTTTAGTGCTCGATCAATAACGAATTTATCTTTATTTTTAATACCTAGTGAATGTGAATCGCCGCTGGCCTCAATAATAAAGATACTCGGTGCACCGATCCTATAGCGCTCATCCAGAGATAAAATATCTTCGTGATATTCTGAGCATGCAGATTGAAAACCGGTGATCTTATAGTCCATAACTTGATTATACGTACATTTTCCGTACTTTCAAGATAGGCAAACTTAATCCCATTCATTTGGAACAAAATCAGTTAATTAGGGCCTGTGTTCTTTTTTCACTCAGTGCCTATTTACGGTTCTGTTCCGGCATAATCGCGCTCATGAAAACTATTTTAGTCACTTTACTCATGTTAGTTTCGGTCCAGGTATTTGGGCGTGGCCTGCCCTCAAACTACACAGATCTACTGAAATATGTTCAACCGTCACCAGATCAAGGTGAAACAAATACTTGTTGGTTTATGGCATCAACTGGTGCCTTAGAATTGTTATTAAATCGCAGAGACAAAATAAAAAATCCAAAGGTGGGCGGAAAAAATGATCTTTCTGAATCATTTCTTATCTGGCAGAAAGACTTTTGGGATGCCGAAACGCATGCTGAGCATTTTATTGAGGAAGTCGTTATACGTTTTAATTATGGAGATGCTGTCCATAACAGTGCCTGGCCTTACAATGCATACAATCCAGATGGCACAGACAGTATGGAGGTCTGGAATAAACATCCTGACTTTGCCACGCTGCCAAGGATTAAGGTTCCACAAGTTAAAACAACCCTGCTCTTTGCTCGCGGAAAAAAATATGCCACCTACGTTTTGCTGCCAGAAGATGTTTTGGCGGTTAAAGCCTCCCTCGTTAAATCCCAATCACCTGTCATCATTAATTATAATGAAGATGGATACTGGCATGTGATCTTAATCGTCGGCTACGATGATCGCAAAAAAGGTGAATGCTACGAAATTGAAGAACAGGAATGTGCTAAAAAAGGTGTTTTCTATGTCCGCGACTCAAACGGGAAAAAAATTGAAGCTCGCGATTATAACTGGTTTCTCTATAAGGCCAATGCGGCTGCAGTGGTAGAATTCAGATAATCCAAGACTCAATTATTTATTCATTCCAATCAAACTTAAAAACTCTCCACGCAGTTTTTTATCTTCACGAAATTTACCATCGAGTGCCGATGTTATCATCGTGGCATTTGACTTCTTAGCACTTCGACAAGTCAGACAACCATGACTACCTTCAATAACGACCATCACGCCTGCAGGCTTTAACTCATTTTTAATTGAAGTCATAATATTATGGCACATCCGCTCCTGAAGCTGAGGGCGCTGAGCATGGCAATCCACAATATGAGCAAGCTTAGAAAGCCCAACAACGCGAGATTCGTCTCCCTTGGTTGTATCGGGCAAGTATCCAACATGGGCCTTTCCAGTGAAAGGAATAAAATGATGACTGCAAAGAGAAGTGTAATCAATATCTTTTAAAATAATAACGTCGTTATAATTTTCGGCCGGAAAAGTTGTAGAAAAGATTTCTTTCTCATCAGTCCCTAATCCTGAGCATATTTCCAGCAAGGCACGCGCCATACGATTAGGAGTCCCCACCAAATTCTTGTCTTCCATATCCAGATTGGGATAGGCCAACTTTAAACCGTCGAGAACTTTCTGATAACCAGCTGCCATAGTTTCACGCGCTAGATTCAGTTCCAAGGCCCTTTTACGCAACTTAAGCAACTCAGCATCCAGAAAAACTTCGGGATTGGTGGCGCGTGCCATAGTTCGAGCAAGGTCTTTGTTGAAAGTCGTTTCGAAGGCCATAAGGGTTACCTCTTGTTAGATACCCCTCATATATCATGGCCTGCGTTGATTTCAAATACTATTTAATGGCCACTTTATAGGCTTTTTTGGCCTCTTTGGAGAATTCTTTGTAGGCCTCAGATAGCGCCCGCTTAGAGTCACTAAAGCGTTTTTTCCAAAGGGTGATCTCGTTTAAAATGGTCTTTTTTGAATCTGTCATAAGTTCCTCCGGTTAGCGATTTAAAGGACTTTTACTAATTACAGAAATTTTGCCATTAGCTTCGAGTATGGCAAGAGCAACATCATGAAGATGGATAATTCCATTTTCACGAATCGATTCCAATAATTCTGGTAAGGACTCCAGTTACTTAAAAGAATATCACATTGAATCTTATATAAAAGTTGAAGGGGGTCATAAAAAAAAGAAAGCCACCCGAAGGCAGCTTTCTTTATTTATCCGATTCTCAGAGAGAAAAACCTACTCCTGTAAATCTTTTTCTAAAAGAAGTTAGTTGCCTAACTCCGGATAAAAGAAACCTAGCATCTAAAAATTGAATTGTAATAAAAATCATTTTAAATAAAACCTTAAGAAAAGAATGCCTACAATACATTCATGGCACATGCCTTGCTTCATATTTTCAGAGTGAAAAATAGTCAGGAGCATTATATGTGGTCAATCAACTTTTTTTTCCTTGTGAGTTTTGTCAGCTTTTTTAATTACCTTGATTCATTTGTTCGTAATAACAAAACAGACTTTGAAACCTACACACATGTTATCGAAGTTACTGACATTGATCTTGATTTTCCCATTCATTATCCGAGACCTTTAGATGAGGATGAGATGGTCGCAAAAGAAACAAACTAGGCAATGCAACTGACTGCAAAACTTTAATCAATTATTCCTCGTGGGTAATTCGCCCCATCATTCCTCGTTGAAACATTCATCCTTATATGACAGCATTAATATAAAGGGCTTTACTTTTTTTCCACAACCACTTTTCCAGGATGGAGATTTGATGAGAACAAATAGGATTTTAGTTTCTGCATTACTCTTTTTAATTAGTTCCCCATCTTTCTCCAAAGTTTTCGACGCACAAATTAACATGGTAAATTTCCCTCAAGAACAAGAAGCAAAAGTGCACAAAGCAATCGAATTAATTAAAAAAGTTGTCCTTTCTCCGGAGTTTAAAGATCGTGTTCTATCCCATACTTATGAAGGGAAAAAGGCTTATGTTAATAACAAAGGTTTGACGAACGAAGAGATTTACCAATTAATTATTGATGGCTCAGAAACTTTACAACCTGAAAAAAATGGTCGAATGGATGTTGAATTGGAACTATATAATAATAGTTCTACCACGGTTGGTTATACTTATCCTGATACAACAAGAATCTGGGTAAATACTAAATATTTTGACAGGTACACACCCGTTCAAGTTGCGGATAATATATTTCATGAATGGTTACATAAGTTAGGATTTGACCACGCACTGAAATATTCACAAAGTAGAAATTATTCGGTTCCTTATGCTATTGGTTATCTCGTTGAAGAACTTGCCATGAAACATTACCGACCTTAGTCGTTATAGATGACTCGCATCTAAACCAATCTGGAGAAAATTTAAATACTAAAACTCATTTATGAGTGCCACTATTTCTGCATACTGAACTGGAGGTTCTTATGCAAGTTTCAGAATTTATGCACGCAGGAGTTGTAACAGCTCAAATTAATGATTCACTTCGACGAGTTGCAAACCTGATGAAGAAGCAAGATATTGGCGGTTTGCCTATTTATAAAAATGAAAGGGCCGTTGGTTTTGTTACTGATCGGGATATTGTAGTGGCCTGTGTGGCCAGTGGTCACTCTCCTGATGATCCTATTTCTCTCGCTATGACACGAGACCTTGTATTTGTTTATGAAAATCAAGAAATAAATGAAGCAATTAAAATCATGGAGCAAAAACAAATTTCACGTCTTTTAGTTGTGGATAAAGGCGAAAAACCCGTTGGCATGCTTAGCTTAAGAGATATTGCACTTGGATCAGCTGATGATCATCTTAAGGCGGAAATTCTTAACGAAATAAAACGCAGTTAGGAGATTTTTGAAAGCACTAATCAGTTTAATCGTGAGTACGATTATGCTCCATTTGAGTGTGAATGCGATTAAACAAAAAGACCTCGGGGAAATGATCCCCGAGGAAAAATAGTTTAAGTTGTTTTCTTTTTACCAACAAAGAAGAGAACTGCTGCTGCTGCTAGAAACACACCTAGACTGAATAGATCAGATTGGCCAAGCATGCCCATCGCTTTAGAAAAATCAAGTTTGTCAGAAACTCCTTCCATGATCTGAGTAAGTGCCAAAAGAATTCCTGCGATGGCGCCACCTGCAATCAAACCAGAAGAGAAAAGAACTCCTGGTCCTGTCTCTGCTTCAGCTTCAGACTGCGAACCTTTTTGTTTACGATCCACTAAGTATCTCACAACGCCACCAACAAAGATTGGAGCTGAAGCCGAGATTGGGAGATAAACCCCTACTGCGAAAGGAAGGGCCGAGATTCCACATAACTCTAAGACTAGTGCAAGAGCAACTCCTAGAAGGACTAGACCCCAAGGGAGTTTCTGTGTGAGGATTCCGTCAATAATAAGAGACATTAAACGGGCCTTAGGGGCTTCGTATTTAGTTACACTTGTCCCATCATCACGTTTATTTAAGACTCCGTTAATTCCAGGATCCACTAAATAAGTCACCCTTCCAGAGTTATCAACGAGGTATTTTCCAGGGGAGAGGACACTCATGGCCGTCGGATTTGATTGTTCATTTACCTGATAAACATAATACTCATTTGAGTCTTTAGATTTCTCAGGTCCTTGTATCGTTTGTTTTTCTTTTAACAAGCTCATATCTTGAACGATATATTCAGGAACATTTTTTGAATAAACAGTTGAGGCATCATTTAAAAGCTTAAGTGAATACCCTATAACCAGCGCTGATGTCAGTGCCCCAATCAAGAGACCAATTTGTTGGTATTTAGGAGTAGCACCAAGGATATAACCGGTTTTCAGATCCTGTGAAGTGGTTCCACCATTTGAAGCGGCAATACAAACAACTGCTGCAATACTCAAGGCACCAACTCGGTACTCAGGGCCAATCCAACCAACAGCAAGAAAAACAAGACAAGTTAAAAGAAGTGTCGCTACCGTCATACCCGAGATTGGGTTAGATGATGAGCCAATTTCGCCAGTTAAGCGCGAACTTACTGTGACAAAAAGGAACCCAAACACGATAATTAGAAGCGCAGAAAAAAGATTGATATGAAGAGCTGGAGCAAACCACAAAGCGCCCACCATCAAAAGTGTTCCGATCACAACAAAAGAAAAAGGAAGATCGTCATCAGTTCGATCTTTTGGACCAGTTGGACTTTTACTACCAAACAAACTAGTTAAACCGCCTTTCGCACCACTAATGATCGTTGGCATACTCTGAAACAAAGAGATGATACCACCAGCAGCAACTGCACCTGCACCAATGTAGAGAACGTAATTTCTCCAAATATCGTGAATGGCCATATCTTTAATAAGAATTTTTGCAGGATAAAGAGCCTCTGTAAGGTTTCCACCAAATAAAGCGATCATTGGAATTAAAACAAAACTTGAAAGGACTCCTCCACCCATCATAATGGCAGAAGTACGAAGACCAATAATATAACCAACCCCTAGGAGTTCAGGTGAAACTTCTGCAGAAATTGCTGAGCCCTTGAAGAAACTGAAAATCTTTTCTGGTACATCTTTCCAGAGGTGCATACCAACGTTGAAAAATTTATAGAAAAGACCCAAGAAAAATCCTCCAAAAACGATCTTACCTGACGAGCCACCTTTTTCCCCAACAATCAAAACTTCGGCACACGCTGTTCCTTCTGGGTAAATCAATTTGCCATGCTCTTTCACAATCAGTGCTTTGCGAAGTGGGATCATCATTAAAACACCCAATAGACCACCAAGAACTGAAACGGTCATGATTCGGTTTAAATCCAAATCATAGCCCAAGATCAAAAGTGCCGGCATGGTTACAGCGACTCCGAAGGCAATCGATTCTCCGGCCGATCCAGTGGTTTGCACCATATTATTTTCTAAGATTGTGGCATTTTTAAGTCCAAAAACTTTGGCAAGGCCTTTGAATAAAGTAATCGATAAAACTGCAACAGGAATGGATGCTGATACAGTCATACCAACTTTTAACGCTAGGTATAGTGATGATGCTCCAAAAAGAATACCTAAGAAGACTCCCATGAGGATAGGACCCAGTGTGAATTCTTTTATTTTTTCTGTTGCAGAGACGAAAGGTTTGAATTCCTTGTTTAACATAGTTACCCCAAAAATTAATTTCTATTAACAAATCATATATGTCCACTATACATGTTGGGTAGCTTTTTCCTGACTGCAAAGGCACTTTACAATAATTCAGTCCCTATTAGCATATAGGTATAAAGATCAAAGGAGATCGTATGTCAAAATGGACTGCTCAGGTACAAGTAAAGTGGACGAAAGATGCGCCAGTTTGGGAAAACTGGAACTGGCTTAAGAAATGGAAAGAAGTTAAATGGGCAGCATCTACCATGGGTGAATGGGATATGATTTTATGGGTTGACTGTAATTCTCCCCAAGAACTTGAAAAATTTGTTCATGATAAATTATGGGCAAAGAAATGGGTAGCTGATACGAAATCTACTTGGACTAAAGAAGTTTGGAATAATTGGGACAAGAAAGCCGCGTAGTCATTGAAAGCCCTCTTAGAGGGCTTTTTTTTTGGCTAGAAATTTTCTTATGTTCTCAACTCGATAACCCACTTTTTTCACTATCTCTCTTAATTCTTCGGCTCTAAAATTAAACTCTTCACACAACCGATTAAGTTCCCAATTAGTGATTAAATGTCTTTGAGTATTTGTAGGTTCTATTTGCATATTTCTTGCCAAACTTGCCATACTTTTTGCTCTGCCAGCATTTGCCCTTATAAAAGACAATATAAATGAATCGGAACAAAATATTACACCTTCTTTTGATGAACAAAGTCCCAGTGTACTGGCCTTATACGGGTCGGAGGATCAAGAAAAATTTTCTGACGAATAACAAGTAAACAATAAAATCGAAATTAACCAAGATGATTTGTAATTATTTTTTAAAATGCTTCCCAGAGCAAAGAAAACCAAGCAGTTTCAAAAGCTCAACCTGGTCAAGAAGACACTTACTGTCGACTCCGTAGTTACCTGTCCTTACGTGAAAATCTTTAGAATATCTCTTGTACAAAGTCAGTAGCATTAGTGGAAAAATTGTACTTCGATGTAAGGGGTTTAAGTGAAATTATTTCTGGCAATCTACATAATATCTTTTTCACAGGCTTTTGCCATGGGGTCACTCCATGTTTTTCCTGGAGGGCCTTCTACTCTCGAAACAGTACCAGATGCTGGGGATATGGGAGGTAGTGTCTCAGTTCTGAATCAACTTACACCGGAAGAAAATCTGCAATCCCAACAAGACAGGGAGGAGGAGATGCCCAAAGAGAAAGAGGAAAAAAACGATCAAAGAACTTATCCTGTCGAGCAAAGGAGACTTCATGAATGAGTCAATATTAACTACCCTGCATGATGAGCATAAACATGCCGAAGACCTTATAAATCAAATTGAAAAATGTACCGATATTGTCCAAAAAAAGGAGAAGTATCTTCAATTAAAAGACGAGCTTCTTCCCCATATTGAAAGTGAGAAAAGAACTCTTTGCGCTCATTTAATCAAAGATATTCATAGCAAAGAAGCTATCAATGTTGCTGAATCCGCTGGTGACAGGTACAAAGAAATTAAAAATTTATTCATTAGGCTTGATAATATCCTAATCGAAAGTGATGAATGGGACTCAACTTTTAGAAAACTTAATTTTACTATACGCAAACATGTTAACGAAGATGAAGCTGCCATCTTTGAGGAGGCAAAAATGGATTTCTCACAAGATAAACTAATCGAACTTGGGAAAGAATTCGCAGAGATACAAAAAAAACTTAATCACTAATCATATGTGGGGTCCATTCTGCTGGTAGAAGCCCACGAAACAAAGAAGAAGGCAGCTCACGGTTATCGTCGTCCGTTACAAGATAAAAGCATTGTTCAGAGGAACTGTAGCAGAGCCCCTCGGGTTTTGAGGAAGTGGCAAGAGGAGTGGTGCAAAGGATTTCTCCCCTTGGATTCATCATCCCCAAGACAGAGCCTGCGACTTGTCCATCAAGGTAGGTCGAATTTGAATCCTCGGCCACTGCCAAAAACAATATTTTAGTACCGGCGACTGTTGCATCAGTAAAAGACAAATTTATACCTTTCAGGGTTCCAAGATCTATGGGAAGAATTTTAAACTTCAATTTTTTATTCGAAAGAAATGCCACTAAACTTAAAATGATTATTCCATTTTGGTTTTTAGGGCCATTACCCCTTTGAAAAAGGTAGAGCTCATCACCTATGACAACCCCTCCCTCGATATTAATTTCACTAAATAATTTACTCAGCTCGGAAAATAGATGGTTAAAAGAGACTTCTTTTTCAAATTGTCCTGATTGGCCCATGATGGCTCCACGTTGGCGCGCCGGAGTAGAACCGGAAGGAACAAGGAGGAGTTTGTTTTGCTGAGGCAAAAGAACGAGCGCTTCAATATCATGCTTCTTTTTTTTTCTCAAGGCCTTCTCATTCGGCAGAATTTCATTAAAAACTTGTGAAACTTGACCTATGTGAGTCCTTTGATCATAAATAGCGAGGAAATTTTCATCATCAGCAACAACAAAAAACTTACCATTAGACTCAACCAGACCGCTTGCAGCAGAAATAAAGGGTTGTTTGAATTCCATCATTTTTTCAATACTAATCATGGGATTATCATATCAATGGACAACTAGAATGTTAACAGTTCTAATCCTTATATGAGACATTCAGCTATTTTAATTGGCGCCACTGGTCTTGTTGGTTCCGAGATTCTTAATTACGCACTTAATGATGAAAGATTTTCCAAGATTAAAATATTTGTCCGTCGTACAACGGGTATTTCAGATCCAAAGCTTGAAGAGTTTGTTGTTGATTTTGAACGTCTAGGTGAATGGAGAAATCAAATTACAGGGGATGTTCTCTTTTCTGCTTTGGGAACAACCCTTAATCAATCTGGCACCAGAGAAGCCCAAAGAGTTGTAGATTATGATTATCAGCTTAGAGTGGCCCAAGCTGCAAAAATCAACGGCATTAATAATTGTGTATTGGTTTCGGCTCCTAATGCAGACACAAAATCAAGACTCGCTTATACCAAGATGAAAGGCGATCTTGAAAGAGATGTCATGAAGCTCTCATTTCCCAAAGCTACTTTTATTCGGCCAGGACTACTCAAAGGACCGCGAATACAAAAACGACTATTAGAACACAATGTCGCATTCATTCTAAGTTTGATCCCAACTATTCCTGGTCTTGAGTCCATTAAGCCAGTCAGTGGAAAACTGGTAGCATATGCATGCATTGAATCTGCTTTTGATTCTTTTCAAGGACAGCGAATCCTGAATCCAAAAGATATCCTACAGTTTTTGAAATAATACCTACTGAGTAT
>CAMDQH010000047.1 GCA_945905815.1 Bacteriovorax stolpii
TTTCATTTCATTATTTAACGGATTTGATAGGGAAAATAGTGAGAGTAAAAAGAAAACCTAGCTGAGAGTGGAACAGTGATGGGGATCAGGGCGGATGTGTGAGAAATTTGAATGGTTTTAAGTTCAAATTTCGGGGACATTTTTGTGAACTTTTGTGGAGTTCATCACCCTCAGCTCAAAGACTTATAAGCAGGAAGTATGCCAAGCATTGGTGGGCTCTAAATATCTGAAATAGTGTATCTAAACAGTATGGATTGGGGCCAATCTGGGCCGGATAGTTCATTTAAGCACCAGTGTCCAAATGTCAGGATTAAAAAAGCCCTCTTTCGAGGGCTTTTTTATTTCTTGAATAACCTGCAGAAGGGGAGAACATTGAAATGATGTGGCAGGATGTTTGAGAATAAACATAGTGGTTAGCTTTGCTTATACTGGGAGTTTTTTGTGAACTTTTTTGGAGTTCATCCCCTTCTGACTTGCCACTACTAAAGCAACCCTTATGCCAACCCAATCAAAAGATTAATGAAGGCTAACTTGGCTAAAAACCATTAAGAAGCATAAGGCCAAAATAAAAAAACCCTGAGTCAGTTTGCCACGCTACAATTTCATAAAGGGGCAAAACTGACAGAAATTGTTCTACTCAGTACATAATGTGAGTGATGCTGTTGACTTGGATTTGATTTCTTACCGGATCTTACTGTAAGAATTAGTAAGGTTTATTGTGGATAACATCGGTGCTGCAGCTTAATCGATGCTTAAGAAAACTTTCTCATTTTGATTACCAGAAGTTTTATCTGTAGAAACTCCCGAGTTGATATCTATTGTGCGGGCCCCATCTTTTAAGTTTTTCACAACACTACCAATTTCAATTCTCTGTCCGCTACTCAATTGAAGAGTTGTTTGAAGACGTGAGGTCTCCTGATCCTTAGGGATTTTTGCATCTGGAATAATAACAGTCGTTCCGGCCTGGACAGGTGGATAGAGAGGGACAGCGTCTTTTCTAACCTCAATAGAGATTTCATATCGTGATGGGTTAATGAGACGGCATTCGCCCTTTATGGCGTCCTGATTCACTGTTAACTCAAATTCTTTTATGGTTTGAATCGATGTAACGTCATTTGACTCACCGGTGATTAAACTTGTTTCTGCCGATGGGACAAGCCCAGCAGATATTCCTGCACCCGTGGACTCTTTATTCTTTGTTTTGATCTTTTCTATTTTTATACGACAAGGCTCTCTGCGAATTTCTGCTGATGAAAATCCAATCTGAACTGAAGGATCAGCACTTCGTACGTAATTCTGAATAAGTTCTCTTCGGTGTGCAGGGGTACTAATAGTGAAACAATTTTTGTCTTCTTGGAGTTTGTCAGAGGGAACAAGGATAAACTTCAAACGAGTTGAAATCCCTTGCATCTTTCCGACAGAAGAAAAACAGTATTCTTCAATGGCAGGGTCTTGGGCCATTACAAATTGGGTATATAAAAGGAGCCATAAAATCATTTTTCTATTATACTCGAAAGCATATGCATAAGGAACTTACTTACGAAACTCCAGAGGGTTACACTGTCTTCACAAGTCAGTTTTTAAAGAATAGAGGCACATGTTGTAAGACTGCTTGTCTACATTGTCCTTATGGATTTACTTTAAAAAAACACGGTCTCGGATTTCAGGAAGTTAAGGAAGATCACTTTCCACAAATCGAGACCATGCTTCAAGAATCAGGTCAACCAGCATTTGATTGGAAGCCATTTTGGCCAGAAAATATTCGTTTCATAGTTATAAAGGATGTTGTTTGTGGATTTTTATTAAAAAATCACATTGTAATTAAACATCTATTCATAAAACCATATTTTCAAAATCAAGATCTATCGAAAGAAATGGTAGAAGCCTATTTGTTTTAAATCGCACCGATAATGCTAAAAAAAATAAAACTACCCATGAAAATGAGTAAGGATCGGCTTATCCATAAATCGTTATCAGTTACCATAAAGTCCTCCTAAGGTTATAAAAAAAGACAAAGTAATTCCCGAGCTCGTAGCATTCGCTACTGAGAGTAAGTCCAGTATCTTTGAATTAGTAAAAGAGAAGTATTCTAGTGCAGGAAATATTTCTCGAAGATTTCAAAATCACCGTCCACGGCAGAGAGCATATCCATAAGATCCCAGGCCATTTCTGATGCCAACTTTGGATCAACTTGGTAGCGGTTTACCAGTTCTAGTTGAATCTTTGCGAACAGCTCAGTTTCATTCATAGTTTCAAAATCATTCCGAAAAAGTGTGTGTGCAATCATAAACGTCCTCCTTGACGAATACCAAGCTTGAGCCTGTATATTATTAGCAGAGAAAAGAAGCTAGTAAGTTCTTAGTAGTCCAACCATTACGCCGCGAATTTCGCATTCTTTATCTTTGATGATAATTGGCTTCATAGTCTTATTGGCCGGATGTAATTCAATCTGTTTTGTCTTCTTAAAGTAGTGCTTAAGTGTAGTTTCATTATCCACAACAGCGACGACAATCTGTCCATTGTCTGCTTGGGCCTGAAGTTTAATAATGGCTATATCTCCACTAAGTATTCCATCATCAATCATGGACTCGCCCTTCACTTTAAGAGCGTAGTACTGACCCTTGCCTAGCATGTGCATTGGTACGCTAATCTTATCGCTATTTTCTATTGCCTCAATCGGAACGCCTGCGGCGATTGATCCAAGAAGAGGTATCTCTTCAGTATTTTGTTGAACAGTAGATGGCATAAGACCTCGCACAGAATGCGAGTCATTCATCAGATACCCACCGTTCGTAAGGTACTTAATATAATCTTGAACCGACCCAAGTGATTTAAAACCAAAATTTTCCTGGATCTCTTTTTGAGTAGGTGAGTAATCGTTCTCTCTTACATATTCAGTGATGTAATCCAAAACTTCTTTTTGCTTTTTTGTCAGCGCCATACTTTCTCCGTATTTTTTCCGTACTAAAACCAGTATAAGCGTACTTTTTCCGTATATCAACAAAAAAGTTAATGTTTTTGTATTTTCTAAAGGGGCAAAGTAGGGGCAAGTTTCTTATCGAAACGCGTGATGTAAGTGCATCTTTGGCACAGATCCTCTACCAGCTTGTGTTTCTGAAATCCCTCTCGAATATTTTTTAGCCGAGGAGAGTTTAATACTTCTTCAAAACTTTGCTCTAAGACGTTTCCAAGGGGGATTCCCGCCTCCTTATCGAAGCAACAAGGCACAACTGTACCATCGGCGTGGATACCAATTTGTTGTGAAAGGGCAGGACAGAAGCCGTGTTCGCTTCTTATGGGGTCATTGAATGAAGGCCAGTCAAACCGTGTGTCAAAATGAAAATAAATTCTTCCCAGCAGATTTTTACTTTTGTTCAAAGCAACATCAACTCGTTCATTGACTGAAATCTGAAAAAATTCAGTGATGTGATCGATTATTTCCTGATTCTCAGCTTTGCTACCAGTAGTGCTCGGCAAATTCCAAAGACGGTAGTTGATATAAAGCTCAGGCTTTTGAACGAGTGCCTCTTTTGAAAACTGAAGTATGTCGAATAAATATGGGCGTATATCTTTATCCGGATAATTGTCTTTAAAACTATGAAGTGAAAAATTAATTTGCCTTAAGCATGGGGCTTTAAGAAAAGTATCAAAACCAAATTTGCTTAAAAATGTTCCATTGGTCGTGAGGTGGATAACGGCTTTTTCTTCATTACAAATTTGAAGGATTTTTTCAAATTCTGGATGAGCTAGTGGCTCACCCATGAGATGAAGACAAACTTGATCGGTATGTGGCACCACTTCTTTAAGAATTTTACGAAATTGATCCGAGGATAGAATTTTTTTATCGCGCTCAACTTCAGGGCAGAATGTGCACTGAAGATTGCAGATGTTTGAGATTTCTATGTAGGTACGAAAAAAATGCATACGCAGACTTACCATGGTCAAAGTCATGCGTCATGCTTTTGCTTAATTGGAGGCAATATCCCTCGTTAGGAGTGAAGATTCTTGATCCATTGTATGAACTAAATCATTGATACTTTTACTAATTGAAGCAAAAACCTGGGGGATGGAGATTTCCTTATTAAGGATCCAGTGCTCAGTTATTCCTTGATATTCATACTTAAGGTCCGTTTCTTTCGAGTTTACTTCAGTTAATGTGAATGTACTTGATGCCTCATCAAAAGCTGAATCTTTATTAAATAATGGATTTGTGTATTTTTTAGTTTCTTCGTTGCTCATCATTCTTTGATTAATTGTAATGATCTTTTGATTTTGAGCATTCCTGAATTCATGTATTGTTACCAACTCATAATGACTAAAACTTGCACGATTGTAAATTTGACGGCCTAATACGAAGCGCTCAATTTCATTTTGCCCTTTCATCCATCCCGCTTTATTTATATTCTTAACAACAATTGTTTCGATTAAATTGTCATTTGAGTACTTACAAGTAACTGACTTCTCTGTGTATTGGCGACGGTTTTTGAATGAATTGTTACATTTGTCTTGAAAATTCACGATGCTTTTCACTACAGAATTAATACCATAGGAGAATTTTTTATTAATAGAACCGCGATAAATTCTTGTGGAGTCTTTCTTTCCAGATTCCAAAGTAACGCCATTAATCGATTGAGTTTTATCCATCTTTGTTTCACCAAAGACATGAAGCGTGATTAACCAACCTGCACATAATAGAATCTTATAAATTGCCATATCATTCCTTCGATAGTGGAAATTCCATTTTACCCCTAAAAGGCCTTTAAGTACTCCCGGAAAATCTTTCGCATCTCTCTTGCAAAAGAACTAATGCGCTTCGCGACACGCTGCGTATCTTACTGAATTCTAATTGGCATTTGGAAAATAGCAATTCAAAATAGAATTTATTCCATTATTTATATCTGAGCTATTAAAAATGGCCCGGTAGTTTCGTCCCCATCTTGGCTCAAAATCTGGCCAAAGGTCGACGTCTAGACGCAATCGAGGGCCCTGATAGACAATATTTCTAAACCCATTATATCGATTTGAAGTCACCGTGTACTGGAAGTATTCCTGAGTGCTAGCAGTAGATGCAGATAAAATCATCCTCTTAAAAACACTCGTATTAGGAAATGGCTGCTCAATTTCTAGATACACATTTGTAAAACCATTGTTTCCTTCGCATTCAATTTCATTGAAACCTGCGATGGCAGAAAACGACAGAAGCCCGAAAGCGATAGTTAAAATAAGTTTCATATACACCTCATTCAATTGATTCATATATAATAGATACTATTTCATACACTGTTTCACCAGCTGGAACTTGAATAATGATTTCCTCACCTTGTGATTTCCCAATCAAATTTTTCCCAATAGGAGATTGCCAACTGATTCTGCCTTTCGCTGTATCAATTTCATCGACGCCAACAATCTTAAAAACTTTGGTTACACCATCTTGATTCACTGTTGTAACTGTTGCTCCAAATTGAACTTTTTCGCTTTGAGTTTTACATGGGTCAACAACTTGTGCATCGTCAAGCCTGCCTGACAAAAATCTGATTCTTCGATCAATTTCGCGGAGCCTTCTTTTTCCATAAATATAATCAGCATTTTCAGACCTGTCACCGTTGCTTGCCGCCCATTGAACAAGGGCAGTGACCTCTGGCCTTTCAATTCTTAAGAGCTGATCAAGCTCATTTACGAGGTCTTGATATCCTTTGGGAGTGATATAATTCTTCTTTTCCATGAATTACAGTTCTAATTCTTTCAAACCTTCTAGTATCACTTCCTTCAAGTCGGGTGAACATTCAGAAGTCTGAGCAAAAGTTTTAAGAAGAGATACAGGAGGATGTGACGATTCTTGTTTCAAAAAATCATCCAAAGCTTCAATGACATGATCTAACTCAGGCTGAGCAGTATCTAGTTTTTCAGATAGACAGGATTGAAGGATAAAACTCATGACCAGCGGAGTTTTATTTTCTTCATACTTTAAAATTTTACGTTTTTGGTAAAAATAATAAAGTATTCCAAGTAGTGAGAAAAGCCCGATCTCAAGAGCAAAATTTAACAAGGTATTATCCATTAATAATTCCAAAAAATAATAAAAGGGGACGATTGATAAAAATAGGCGCCGGTAAAATAACAACCACCCATAAGAACACACGTCCTATAAGTGGAGGAACCCTATTCAGCCACTTCTTCTCCATCCATAATCCCAATGCTTGAATGGTAAAGTAAAGAGTCATATTGCCAAAAAAATTCTCGTGATAATAAAGAAAGTAGGGAAGGTTCACTAAAAGCTCATGAAAAAGACCGGACACTAAAAACGAAATACTAAGTTTTTTTATGAGTATTTTTCGATGAGAATGGCTAATGTCCACAAGCCAGTCACGTACCCAGAAATTCCATCTTCGCCCCCAGAATTCACCTATCGATTTTGACCTCAGTGGGTGTCTGTGTATTTGTGTAATTCCCAAATGGGATAAATAAAATAGAAGCTGCCCCAATCCTCCCATGACCTCCGTAAAAAGATAAATCATAGGTGAAATGACAATCATCTTCGTGTAATTTAGTGGTTGAAGAAAATTTTTGGCGATGAAAATGACACAAGTAAGAAAAAAAAGGGAGAGTAAGAATTTCAAAAGAATGATTGTGAAGGGTTCCTTTCGAGATCTATTTCTAATATATATACGTGCTGATAGGAGTGGTGTTGCAAATAAAAATTGAAAGATATTTGGTCTTAAATTCTTGGCCAATAGGGTCCAACTTGTGATTTTCATCAAAATAAAAATCAAAAAAAAGTTTAGAACAAAGAAGACTTGATAACTCAGATAACATCCCTTGGATTAAGTTACTCAGGTACACATGATAAGTTCTTGTAATTGGAATGTGAAAGAAAATTGAAAGATCATTAACCCATTTCAGCAATTTTCCGATAAGACTGATGAGCTTCAAGGAGTTGATCCTCATGTACCACGCAAAAGGCCTTAAAGATCATTTAAAAACCACCCCTCTTACAGAAGATTTCTTCAGTGTGCTTGGACCATTTCAATTGAATTTCATTGATATGTGCTTTAAACGTTCGCTGGACGAGCAAATTGGCATGATGTCAGAAATTGAATTTGCAAACTACCAGATATTCCTCAAGTTTAAGCATGAATACGAAGAAGCATTTTATCCCGAACTTAAGTCCAAGAAAGCTTCCTAAGAATCATTACTCTGAGTTATTATTTTCCTTATAAAAAGATAAGGAAAGTATAAGATGTCTATTTCATATTTGTTTAGGCCCAAACGATGAATAAAAGAACAATAGTTTTTTCCGTTCTTTTCTTTGCTCTCGTTAGTTTGGGATACCTCACCTGGACTAAATTTAAATTTGGAACTAGTTCACCATCGCTTTTGAGTTTAGCACTAGATAATGCATTTGATAGTTTGGATCCATCTCAAGCCTACAGTGATGATTCATTAATTGTATCAGCTCAAGTTCTAGAGCCTCTTTTTCAGTATCACTATTTGAAACGGCCTTACGAAATACAACCGTTGGTAGCTGAGGCCTTGCCACAGTTTGAAGAAAAGGGATTGGTCCTTAAAATTAAAATACTCAAAGGAATTTCTTTTCACGATCACCCTGCATTCAAAGGCAAGAGTAGGTATTTAAAGGCAGAAGATTTTGTGAATCAGTTTAAGCGACTGGCCATGAAATCACTTAAAAGTCCTGGCAGAAGTCTTTTTTCTGGTTTGGTTCTTGGGTTTGATGACTACGGCCAAAAGATTAATGAGAATTGGAAAAAAGTTAAATCAACACCACTTGAAGGGGTTACTGCCGTTGATGACCAGACACTTATGATTAAGATGAGCCGTTCTGAACCCAATATGATTTATTATCTGGCATTAAATTTTGCTGTGCCTGTGCCTTGGGAGATTATTGAGTTTTTTGATAACAAATTGGATAAAACATTGGTTGGAACAGGACCATATGAATATTCAGGTTTTAGTTCAAACTTTTTTAGTATGAAAAAATTTGCCAAATATCGTCTGGACTATTATCCAAGCTCCGGGGATAGATACGCCAATGTCGAAAAGCTTCTGGTTTCATCTAAAGAAAAAATCCCCTTCATTGATGAAGTTCGGTTTTATGTTACCTCTCAAGAAGAAGAAAGATGGCAAAAATTTTTAAAAAGAGAAATTGATCTTTTGACAGTGCCTAAAACATTTATTCCCAAGCTCTACGACCACAACGGAGAATTAAGCGCTGAGTTAAAGAGTAAAGACGTAAAATTGATGCATTTTCCGATACTGGCAAATCGTTGGCTTTCTTTCAATATGAGAAATCCTTTGCTTGGAAAAAATGATTTCCTGAGACGAGCAATTGCTTACTCCATTGATTATACAAAATACGTACAGGTATTATCTCAAAATACAAATCTGCGAGCAAATTCAATTCTTGTCCCAGGTATTTCGGGTTATCTTCCGGCAAAAGATTTTAGGTTTAAGTATGATCCTGCGCTGGCAAAAGCATATTTAAAACAGGCCGGCTTTGATAAACCAGAAAAAATGCCGACTATAACTTATTCGACTAGAGGGAATCAGAGTATTCATTTACTTGAGGCCGATTTTATAAAAACACACCTTGAGGCCATTGGGCTTAAGGTGAAGATTGAAGTTCTTGCTTTTCCAGATTTTATTAGAAAAGGTAGGGCCGGAGAGCTTATGTTTTTTACAGACAACTGGCTGTTTGATTATCCTGATGGAGAAAATATTCTTCAGCTTTTGGTTTCTAGAAACTTTCCCGGAGTTAATAAATCCGCTTATTCTAATTCGCTTATTGATAAACTTTATGACGAATTAAAGCAGACTACAAGTATGGATCAAAGAGATAGAATTATTCAGCAAATGGAAGAAATTGTATTCAATGATCTTCCATGGATACCCTTGATGTATGAGAGTTCTTTTGTTCTCCAATACCCAGAAATAAAAAACTTTAGAAAATCATCCATTATTAGAAACTACGTAAAATATCTTAAAATTGAGAGATAGAAATGAAACTAGAAAAAATTGCAACTGTTTTGAGAGATGCCCATAGGAATGGTGCCCCTTTTAATGTGAAAATGCGAATCCAAAAACTTGCACATTTGAAAAAAGTGATTGTGAGGAGTGAGCCAGAAATTGTTCAGGCACTTAAGAAGGATCTGGGTAAATCAGAGTTTGAAACATATGCTACAGAAATAGGTTTCATCCTCGAAGAAATTAATTACATGATAAAAAATATTGAATCATGGGCGAAAGTAAAAAAAGTAAAAACACCTATCACTTTATTTCCTGGGAAAAGTTTTATTCATTCCGAGGCTTATGGAGTTGTTCTCATCATTTCTCCATGGAATTATCCCTTTCAACTTTGTCTTTCTCCATTCATTGGAGCTATTGCTGCTGGAAATAAAGTTGTTCTCAAACCATCTGAATTTGCCGCTGAAACGTCATCAATTATCAAAAAAATAGTCTCGGAAGTTTTTACAGAAAACGAGGTCTCAGTCATAGAGGGAGGTCTTGAGGAAACTCAGGCGCTCTTAACACAAAAATTTGATTACATCTTTTTTACTGGCAGTACAGGTGTTGGAAAAATTATTATGAAAGCTGCCTCAGAACATTTGACTCCCGTAACTTTGGAACTCGGGGGTAAGAGTCCCTGCTTAATTGAAGAAAGTGCCAATATTGATATTGCTGCTAAAAGAGTCGCATGGGGAAAATTTCTCAACGCTGGCCAAACTTGTGTCGCTCCAGATTATGTATTGATTCCTATAGGAATGCAGGATGTATTTGTACAAAGACTAAAGTTTCATATCACCACTTTTTACGGATTAAATGTAAAAACTTCTCACGATTATCCTCGAATTGTTAATAATAGGCACTTTGACCGCTTAAATGATCTTTTGATCAAAGATAAAATTGCAGTTGGGGGAGAGTTAAATCGTGAAGAGAATTTCATTGGGCCAACAGTCATGAAAAATGTTGAATTGTCGGACAAGGTAATGTTGGATGAAATTTTTGGCCCAATCCTGCCCATAATTCCTTATGATCATTTAGAAGATGCCATAAAGATTATTATGAACTTTCCTAAACCTTTGGCCTTCTATCTTTTCTCAGAAAAATCAGAAAAAAAAGATTACATCATCTCTAAGGTACCTTTTGGTGGTGGATGTATTAATGACACTGTCATTCACCTTGCAAATCCCAATCTGCCTTTTGGTGGAGTAGGAACGTCTGGAATTGGAAGTTATCATGGGCAGAAGAGTTTTGAAACGTTCACAAACTATAAGTCCGTGTATAAACAAGGGACATTAGTGGATATCCCATTGAGATATCCACCCTATAATGAACAGAAATTGAGCTGGATTAAGTTCTTTCTACGTTAGATCTTAAAGCTGGCATCATACCAAGGCTTAATAACCTGAGCTTCCCCTGCTACATACCTGTCCTGGGCCGGGGTCTTCATAGTGGCAAAATGCACGGCCATAAAGGCGAAAAAGAAGAAGAAAAATGAAGAAGCGAAAAATGATTTCCAAGTCATGTAAATCCCCTTTAGTGGTTTAAATTCTTATCGGCTGAGTCCTATATAAGTTAATATCCTTTACGCTAAACAATAAAATTAATGTCTTAGCTCACTTATCTCTATTGCCGAGCCTCTTGAGAATGATTTAAAATAATGACTCTATATATAGTTCTTTAAAAGGCCATTTGGTGAAGCTACTCGTTCTCATTTTAGGAATGATTCTAAACTTTTCGTCTCCAGCATTTGCTCAGCTTTTAAAAGAAAAAGTTCTTATTGGACGTGTTGAATGGATAAGTCTTCCTGACTTCAAAATTAAACACAAGTCCCGTATAGATACCGGTGCAAAAACAACATCACTTCATGCAGTAAATATCGAAGAGGTTGAGCAACGTGGGGAGCTTTTTGTAAAGTTTCAAACGTTAGATTCAGAAGGCAAAGTGGTTGAGCTAGTTAGGAAGGTTGGAGCAACCCAGAGAGTTTCAAATACTTCAGGTTTCGTGACTCGTCGTTATGTGATTAAAGAAAAAATTAAAATGGGAAATATTGAAAGAGAAGTACTCATCAATTTAAATGATCGATCGAAAATGGAATATAAATTTCTTATTGGCAGAAATGTTCTACTTGGTAGATTTATCGTTGATGTTGCCCGCTCACACGTATTAGGTGATTAATTAATGAAAAAGTTGATATTTATTATAACGACTCTTCTGATCACGGCCCCTCTCGCCATGTTGCTCTATAAGTCCCAAGTTCTTAACCTTTCACTCTTGCCTCAGATGGTTGATGATGTTTGGAATTTTCATCTGACAGTCCGACCGAAAGGCGATCGTACTTCATTTTCTTTTCCCATTCCAAAGCCTGGTCCAGGAATCAAGATAACTGATGAAAGAATTCGTTCTAAAAACTTTGAAGTTTTTATTGACTCAAATTCTGATAGTACTCTTGCTACATGGAGTGCAAAAGATCCTATTAAGCAAAAAGTTACATACTCTGCAAGAATTGATCTTAAACCTTTATCTTATAAAAATATTCCTAAAGACCATACAGAGACCTATCCTAAGGGACTCCAACGTTATCTTAAGACTCTAAATCTTTTACCAGAAGACGTGGCTGCGATAAGTCTCCTTGAAAAAGCGATTCTTGAAGGCAATGAAGATAAAACAAGTGTTATCCGTAAGATTTACTATTACGTCGAAGAAGAAATTCAGAGAAACACTAATATCAAAACAATTCATGAAGCACTTACTAACGGTAAAGGGTCGCCATTAATTAAGGCCAAGCTTTTTAATATACTTGCCCGTCGTCAAAAGGTGCCATCAAGAATTGTTGTCATGGTACGAATGCCGGAGCTTAAGAGCACTGCTCAAGCGAAGGTCAGATTTACATTTGCGAACGAAGTTTTTCTTAATAATAAGTGGATTCCGATTGATACCAATCGAGGATATTTTGGTGAACGTCCGGATAACTTTATGGTTATTCACCGTAACTATGACGAAGTTGAAAAAATTATCTCTAAAAAACGTGTAAGCTATTCTATTCAAGCCGAACGCGCGAGAATTAATCGTTTTAATAAATCTGAATTTAAAAAAGAAGTCGTTAAAAGCGACTCGATTTTTTCTAAACTTAGTTTATATCGTCTTCCTTTGCCACTTCAGACAATGTTTACCACTATCTTAATGATTCCTTTAGGGACATTGGTACTATCAATTGCAAGAAATGTTATTGGTATACCTACTTTTGGAATCTTTACTCCAATTCTCTTAACACTATTTTTTAAAGAAACTTCTTTTGGTTTTGGTTTTGTTTTCTTCTTTGTTGTTGTTCTCGTTGGTATTGGTGAAAGATATATTCTTGATAAGTTTTATCTTCTGGCAGTCCCCAGGCTTTCCATCATTCTTACCTTGGTGATCATGTTAATGATTGGTTATTCTCTATTTAGTTCAGACATCGCTATGATTTCCCAAAATCATTTGGCCTTCTTTCCAATTGTCATAGTAACAACTAACATTGAACGTCTTTCAATCATGTTGACCGAGGAAGGACTGGCAAATACTCTTAAAACATTGTTCGGTACCCTGGTTATTGCAATCCTTGGTTATTTACTTTATTCAATTCATGCGCTTGAAATGTTTATGTTTACTAACCCTGAACTTCTTTTCACGATTATTGGCTTCTTGATTTTGATCGGGAAATATAAGGGTTATCGTCTTTCTGAGTTTTTAAGATTTCGAGATTTGGTTCGTCAGAAGAAGAAAAAAACGGAGGGAATATCAAATGATATTCCGTGATCTAGAAGAGCTTGGCATTCTAGGCATCAATAATCGTGTCGGTAGATACATACTTCGGCACAACAAGCGCTCAAATTATCCATTGGTAGACGATAAGGTTCTGACTGCCCAGAGGGCCGAGACGTGGGGAATTGCCATGCCCCAGAATTACATGATTATAGAGAACTATGGGTCTCTTAAAAATTTTCATCTTAAAATTCAAAATTATGAATCCTTTGTCATCAAGCCTGCAAACGGTTCACAGGGCAACGGAATAATTGTAATTAAAGAAATCATTAAGGAAGAAAGAAACGGCATAACTCGAATCTTATGTCGAAGATCGAATGATAAGCTGATGGATATTGAGGAAGTGAAACATCACATTTCTGGAATTCTGTCTGGACTTTATTCCCTCAAAGGTCATAGTGACACGGCCATTATTCAGGCAAAGATTGATAAACATTCCATTTTTGATAATTATTCCTATGGTGGAATCCCCGATATTCGAGTGATCGTTTTTGAAGGTTATCCAGTTATGAGCATGGTGCGTCTCCCAACAAAGTCATCGGACGGACGTGCCAATCTTCACCAAGGTGCGATCGGGGCCGGAATAAACTTAAGTGATGGGTCTACTAACAATGCCGTGATAAAGAATCAGGTCGTAGATATTCATCCAGATACTGGCCATAAATTGGTTGGACTTAAAATTCCGTTCTGGAGAGAAAGCCTTGAGCTTGCAGCACAATGCTATGACATGGTGGAATTGGGATATTTGGGAGCCGATATTGTTCTTACCCCTGACCAGGGCCCAATACTTCTTGAGTTGAACGCACGCCCTGGCCTTGGAATACAGATCGCAAATCTGGCCGGTCTTGTTCCGCGGTTAGAAAAAATTCGTCTTAAAGCACCTAAAAACTTACTTGCTCACGAAAGAGTCGATTTTTCGATGAAAAATTTCTAGAAATTTTCAATAATAGAATAAAATTCTGGAGCTGTTTGCGAGAGAAGAAGTTTTCGTCTGATGACTTCACTGTCTTGAATTCCGTCCAACATAAATCTTGAAACAGATTTACTTTGTTTTAAGAGGCCTCTATCTGAAATATTCTCGCTTTCTAGCTGTGCCCGGTATTCAGAAAAGAAATTTTGAATTTTAACAAAACGCTCTGGTGCAGTTTCCTGAAAATGACCTCTTCTGTAGTCCTGAGCGATCCATGGTGCTTTAAGCGCTCCACGTGCTACCATGACTGCGTGGCAACCGGTTTCGTTGAGCATCCTGTCTATGTCATTGAGTCCCCATACATCACCATTACCAATGATTGGAACCTGCGATATCTTGACTGCCTTTTCAATGTAGCTCCATACAGCTGGAACTTTGTACATCATGTCCCTAGTGCGGCCATGGACCGTGATCATTTCGATGCCTTCATCATTGAGAAGCCTAATCGAATCTTCAAATTCAGCAGTATCATGAAAACCAGTGCGAATTTTGGCCGTTAGTCTTCCTGGAAAGTTTTCTCTTATGGTTTTTAATAATGATCGTAGAGCAACCAGATCCAAAAGAAGCGAAGAGCCACCACCATTTTTAGTGACAGTATTTGAAGGGCAGCCAAGATTAATATCCATCCAAGGATAATCTAGCGAAGCGACATCTTTTACCATTTGAACGGTAAAAGCACGATGAGAAGTCAGAATTTGAAACATTGTTTTATTTTTAACCCAACCAATTTCCGATAGATCTTTTCCAAAGTGACGAACAAGATGTTTGAAAGGGTATCTTCCGGCAGATGGGACTCGCAAAAAGTCCGTCGCTAGGTAATCCCATTCAGGATAAAGTTTTAGAATGGTTTTTCTAAAGGCTTCATCAGTGATGCCTTCCATAGGTGCAAAGACCAGTGAGCCGTAGGGGACAGGATTAAGCTTTTCCAAGATCATTCTCTTTTCTAAAAAAACTTATTCCTAAAACAAATGAAAGAATTAAAAGTTTCAGAGAGTCGAGCCCTACATAGATACGGTGATAAAATTGATGTTCTTGTTGAATATCATTAATCCCAGCAATTCCCATTTTATTGACAAGTTCAGCTTGCTTCCAAAGAGTCGCAAGAGAGCTAATCTTGGGGGTGAGATACGTGAAATAAAACATAACGATGATCCAGGCACTACACGCAAGTGCTAATTGAATTATTCCTTTGCCCGTTTTTTTTGAATGAAAACTGAGTACCGCTATCAATAAAGACGATAAGACCACTTCAAGTAAATTAAATTTTGTAAAAAGAGAAATGCCCAATTCTCCGGCATTAAAAAAATCATTAATGACTGAAAAGACAGTAGGCACTACCGCGAAGTCAATTAATGCCGTCCAACCCCACCAAAGGCTAACTAAAACCAGAACAATTTTATTCGTCATTATAAATGCGTGAAAAACAGTTGTACTGATAAGAGAAGCCACCAAAAATAACATCTACGTTTAAGGAGTTTGAAGATTTTCCGATCATCTCACTTGGTACTGCTACTTCCCCCTCGCCATTTTCATTAACAACTTTGTAGATATGGTTCTTGTTCTCAGTTTTATCAAACTCAATTTGTACAAGGATTCTTTCATCTTCAGGATTCTGCATTCCGGACGAAAGAAAAAGTGTGCCACCATTTTCAGTTTGAAGATTTACGACTGCCACATCAGTAGAATCACCAATTATAGAGCACTGAATATATTGACGGGCATATGCTGAAGTTGAAAGAGAAAGCACTAATGCGAGTACAAGATTTTTCATTCTAGTTTCCTGTGATAATTTATGTTTTGATGTATCAAGCAGTTAGCAGAAAGTGAAGGGAAAACTGTAAGGATTAGCTTGTATGATCTCCAATATAATTTTATAACATTCAAGTACTTATTGTTTTTTAAGAAGGAGTTCGAGATGGATCCAAAGATTCAACAAAAATTGATCGTACTTGGTGGTATTGGTCTTATAGTCCTGGTTTTGATCATGTCTTCCTCTTATGTCATCCCTCCTGGCCACAGGGGAGTTTTAGTCACGATGGGAAAAGTCTCTCCCGTTTTTGCCCCCGAAGGGTTTGGACTTAAGACTCCTTTCATGACTGACGTATTACCCATATCTGTTCGTCAGCAAACAAAATCAACTGAAGCAGATTGTTATTCTTCAGATCTTCAACAAATTAAAATTGAACTTCGTGTTCTATATCGTATTCCAGAGAATATGATCGTTCGTACTTTTCAGGATTACTCAGGAGATCCGTTTGATAGTTTGATTGCCCCTCGTGTAGCCGAAGCCTTGAAAGAAGTGACTGCTCTTCAGAGCGCGGAACAGATTGTTAAAAAAAGAGAGGAAATAAAGACTACTGCTCTTAACGCCGCCAGAGTCAAAATCGGCCCAATGCTAGTTATTGAAGATCTTGTGATTCAAGACGTGTCTTTATCAAAAGAACTTGAGTCTGCGATTGAAGCAAAAATGGTACAGGAGCAAGAGGCCGCCAAAGCTAAATTTATCCAGCAAAAAGCTGAGATTGAAGCCAATACAGCGATCATTAAGGCCAAAGGTGAGGCAGAAGCAATTCGTGTAAGAGGACGTGCACTACAAGAAAGTCCAGGTCTGGTTCAGCTGCAAATCGTTGAAAAATGGAATGGGGTTTCCCCATTAGTGATTGGGGCCGGCGGAAGTGGCGCAAACATTCTTCTTCCAATTAAGCAGTAGCAATGCGTCGCGCAGCGTGTAAATATTGCTGCATTTTAGAGTTCTTTTTGTACATATGAAATACCCCGGGATAGCTAGTTATAAATTCTAGCTTTCCCGGAGATTTAAAAATGAAAAAAATCACAGCACTTCTTCTATGCACACTTTCTGCAAACAGTTGGGCAGTTAAGCTCTCTGATTATAAACCTTTCAAGTTCGAGCCTCTTTTTACTAATCCTGTTTGTGAAACCTATTCTTATGATCGTCCTCTAATAACAGTAAATGGATCAACCGTTACATCTAAACCTAAAAATGTTTACTGTAAGCCTTCTGATGAAGCCGCTTCGGTATCTAGAGAAAATTCCCCTCAGTATCGAATTGTAGAATGGGTTTCAGACAAGGACACGAAAGAATTATATCTTGCGTATTTAAGCTTCAGTTCTAAAAACGTAGCGAATGCTCTATGTAGTGCAGTTGGTAGAGGAGTAAAGCTTTCTATTGTTTTAGATGGTGGTGCGGATAATGCTAATCCTGTACTCAATCCTGCGGCAGAAGGCTTAAAGAAATGCGGAGAAAATCTAGTCACAGTTACCTATCGCGGTACGACTGCAGGCCTTGGCTATGCTCATAATAAAATCCTAATGGTAAATCCAGGAACAAAAATTGCCAAAATCCTTTATTCATCTGGAAACATGACGAGTGGTACAAGTATTAATCATGAAAACTGGAATTTTATTACAACATCTGGTGAATCTTATTTTGCACAATCACATAAATGTGTTCTCGAAGCTATGATTGAGGCCGGAGATACTAAAACAAATTTTTCAAAATTTCTTAATGACTGCCGGGGTAAAATTAAAGCCGAGCAAGAAACTGATATTCAAGTTTTCTTCTCCCCAGTAGATGGAAAAAAAGCTCTCGAAAAAGTAAAAGAAGCTGGTGACCAAGCAAAATCCATTGAGGCCATGTCACACAGATTTTCAGGTCAAATCGCGGCAATATTCATGAAACTATTGGTCGATAAAAAACCAATCAAGTTTATTCTTGATGATGACATATACTGGTCAGTTAAGCGTAGGGAAGATATTGGACGTAACACTTCAATTGAATCCTTCAAAATCTATAAAGATTTGATTAACAAAGGAATGGAAACGAAGTTTCTTCAGACAAATCAGAATGTTTTTCAGCTTCAACACAACAAATTTATGATTTTTACGTTTGATAATGGTGGTGCCGTTTTCAACGGTGCTGGTAACTTCACAACCGCCGCATTTACTAAAAACTTTGAAAACTTCTACTACATTACGATTCCTGAAGTCGTTGAAGCCTATAATAAACAATATGATCTCTATTTTGATAAGATGGCCACTTCTGAGGATAACATGCCAAGAGATTATATTCTTCCATAATACCGATGAAGATTCTATCTTTCCTCCTCCTCTTTTTGGCCCTTTATTCATGCAGTGTCATCCGCGTTTCTAACGTGATTGATGTTGCTGAATACAACCAAAATAAACAGAAAATCTTAATTCAAGCTGAAATAGGCATCCAACGAGTTGAGATGGATTTATTCGAGCATGAAAAGATACTCATTAAATGGGGCGACGATAAAAGCAGACAGAGTTTATCCCGCATGCGAAGTGTACAACGGAACCTTCTACAGAACTATGTAAGATTAAAAGAAGACTTTGAGAATAATCCATTTCGTCACAAAGATAAGATCTCTACCCAAGATAATGATTACCAATCGTTTAATCATACTCAGAAAGATTTTGAAAAAAGATTTGATATTCTTGATAAGCAATTTGATAAATACAGATCTGAAAGTCTTGGCCTGAATTCATACCTTGAATCGAAATCGGTTTTTAAAATTAATTCGCAAAAGATGAAAAATGATTTTGTTAGCTCTCTTAACGATGCAAAAAGTGCTCAGCTAAGAGTAAAAAATGAGCTTATGGATCTAAATACGAAAATCAATGACCCTTCGATTAATCCAGATGAGCAAAAAAAACAAAAAATGATCATTCTCGATTTGGTCAAAACTGTAGAAAAGATGGAAAATAAGACTTTTAAATTGCAGCGTTTATTTAATGCCTCAATGAAAGAGGTCAATTCAGGAGTAAAGTTTGCAACTCCAGGGATGAAAGCTCACAACTATTTTAATAAAATACAGAGACACATGGATTTTATTCAAGCCCAAGCAATAGAATTCAATTTAAAATCCAAAAACTTTAATTATTAAATCTAAGCGTTTCTTTTATTTAATTTACCGGAGCATTATTTAACAAAGTCGGACTTGTTCCAGTTCCGGATGATGTTGATCCAAGTGGCGCCCCATACAATTTTCGACATGGGCTATCTTCATTATTTAAACCTGTAATTCCTAATTTTGCTATAACACATTGACCATTTATAACCTTAATATCGTTTAAATTAAACTGAGGGGGAGTTGCGACTACCAAGCCAACAGGCGCAGTAACTCCTCCACCAGGAAGTATGGCCGTTGCCATCAATGCAAAAGAAAAAGTAAGAGAAGAAATAAGCACTAGCGAGCGAATGATTTTCATATACGTCACCTTTTATCTAAAACGAATTAGTGTTCTTGAAACTATTATCCATGGGTATCAGATTTAAGTGAAGGGCCCAGACTAAGTGATCGAAATGACCTTCAACGAGAGAGCTTAATTGCCACATTTATTTGGCATAACCCATTTCGATGAGTGGAAGCACAAGTGTATTAAAGAATTTTGGATCTTTATTCAATACCCCCGAGAAAGCTATCTCAATATCAATTCTGGTTAATTTCATTAAGTTTAATTGAGTGACTTTCATGACCTGATTGACTCTCGTTGGTCCTGATGAAATGTCCACGATGAAAATATTGGTAATCCCTATTGGCTTAATTGCCTCGCGAATCTCTTCCCTAAAGGCCGTATTGCTCATGAGGTATGTCATCCGGTCCTGATCACTCGCCATCGAAAATGAGGGATCCATTTCAACATTTTTGATTCTGGTTCCAAAGTTTACGTATATGAAGAGATCATTTTCTTTTTGAATGACTCCTTCTGCATACTCTGGATTGCTTTTAACTAGACCACAGAAAAGTTTTTCTTGTTCAGATTGGCATTTCATTACACTTTGTAGAGTTCTCGGGACTTGAACGAGATGCTGAGAATTCGATACGGCCACGCTTGCAGGAGCAGCCTGTTTTGTTTTCTTGGGGGTATGACTAAGATCGGT
Source organism: Bacteriovorax stolpii (assembly GCA_945905815.1). GTDB lineage: Bacteria > Bdellovibrionota > Bacteriovoracia > Bacteriovoracales > Bacteriovoracaceae > Peredibacter. The sequence goes on from CAMDQH010000047.1 coordinate 19,716, forward strand.
CTCTTGAAAATCTTTATCTTTATAATAGTGGTAGAAAAAATAACCCATACCGGCCATCAAAATTATACCAATATAGAGAGGTTTTACTCCCTTATTATTTTTTTCAGCTATTGCCGTTTTGTTTTTGGCTGGAGCCTTCTCAGTCTTGGGAGTTGAAGTACTTTTCCTCTCAAGAGTTCTAACTATCGTTTTTTCCTCTACGTCGTCATTATTTTCTTGAGTCGCTT